>DASQMM010000341.1:0-3536 GCA_035645495.1 Brevibacillus sp.
CAGATGAAAAAGCGGTCTTGATCGAACCGTTTGCCGTCGTGGTCCACGCACTGAAAAAGGTGGAGATCCGAAAAGGCACCTCGGTCGCAGTAATCGGCTGCGGGAACGAAGGAAAACTGGCGATCCTGCTCGCTCATTATCTGGGAGCAGAGGTGACGGCGATCGATATCCAGCCCAGGAAGCTGGAAAAGGTCAAAGAGCTCGGACCCAACATCCGTACAGCTTTGCCCAAAGAAGTCAGGGGCGAGACGTTTGATGTGGTCATCGAGGCGGCCGGTACGAAATCTTCCATAGAGGATGGAATCAAACTGGTAACGTCAGGCGGTTCCATGGTTATGATCGGAATCACGCAAGAATCCAGCTTGCCCGTGGCCCATGTCGTACGCAGTGAAATTACCCTCTACGGATCGATCATCTACCAGTTCCCGGATGACTATCTGCAGACGATCGAATATTTGCGCAACAAAGCTTTTCACGTCGAACCGGTGGTCTCCAAAATCATGCCGGTGTCTGCTTACAAACAGGCATATGAAAACGCTTTTTCTGGTGACTATGGAAAAATCATTCTCGATTTCAGGGGTGAATCTATCAAATGAAAAAAGATCTGATTTCGCATCAACTGGTCAAGTATTTGGAGGATCGCGGCGTCGAGCATCTCTTCGGACTTTGCGGCCATACCAACATCGCGGTGCTGACAGCCCTCGAATCCAGCAAGATCAAATTTGTGAACACGCGTCATGAGCAGATTGCCGCGCACATCGCAGACGGCTATGCCCGCGCGAAAAAACAGACGGCAGTCGTACTCAGCCACCTGGGACCTGGTCTCACCAATGCGGCGACCGGGGTAGCCAACGCGGCTCTCGACTCGATCCCGATGGTTGTCATCGCCGGGGACGTGCCGAGCCACTACTACGGCAAGCATCCACACCAGGAAGTCAACATGCATGCGGATGCAGCCCAATACGAAATCTATCGTCCATTCGTCAAACGCGCTTGGCGTGTAGACAGACCTGACCTGTTCCCGCAAATTCTCGAGAAAGCATTCCAGCTGGCGGAAAGCGGCAGACCAGGACCTGTGCTGGTATCCGTACCGATGGACATCTTCTCCATGGAGATCGAAGTCGAACTCTTTGAAAAAGTGAAGCAGCACACCAGAACACTGCACAAGCCGTCGATCGATCAGGAGACCGCTACTCGCATCGTAGAAAAGCTGATTCAAGCGAAAAATCCTGTTCTGTACGTCGGCGGAGGAATTATGCTGGCAGATGCTGCGGCGCAATTGCAAGAACTCGTCGATCACCTGAGCATTCCAGTGGCACACAGCCTCATGGGCAAAGGCGCGATCTCGGACGACCATCCGTTTACTTTGGGCATGACAGGCTTCTGGGGAACCAAATTCATCAATGACACCACGCGCAATGCCGATTTGATCCTGGCTTTGGGTACTCGTTTTGCCGAAGCGGACGCCAGCTCGTGGGAAAAAGAATACACCTTCGATATTCCGAAAACCAAGCTGATCCACATCGACATCGATCCGAGCGAGATCGGCAGAAACTATCCGGTAGATATCGGCGCAGTGGCTGATCTGAAACAAGCTTTAAAAGCCATCAACCGCGTAGCAAAAGAACTGCTGCCAGAAGGCAAGAAAAACGAAGAACTCAAAGCGAAAATCGCTGCCAACCGCGCCGAGTTCCAGGGAGCCAACAAGGAGCATATCGCATCCAATGCCTTCCCGATGACGCCACAGCGCATTTTGCAAGAAGTACGTGACGTATTGCCTCGCAATGCGATTATCACGACCGATGTGGGCTGGAACAAAAACGGGGTAGGCCAGCAATTCCCGGTCTATGAGCCAGGCTCTGTCCTGACGCCAGGCGGATTGGCAACCATGGGCTTCGGTGCTCCTGCAGCCTTGGGCGCCAAGATCGCGCAACCGGATCGCGTCGTTCTTTCTCTAGTAGGCGATGGTGGCTTCGGACAAAACCCTGCCGTATTGGCGACAGCAGCAGAAGAGAACATCCCTGTAGTTTGGGTGATCATGAACAACTACGCGTTCGGAACAATTGCGGGCCTGCAAAAAGCGCACTTCGGCACTACCATGGGCACCTTGTTCAAGCGCGACGGGCAGCCGTATTCGCCGGATTACGCAGCAATCGCCAAGGCGTATGGCATCGATGGTGTCAAAATTCAATCGGCAGATGAGTTCAAGTCTGCGTTGGAGACCGCTATTGCGTCCAAAAAACCTTATGTAATCGATGTCCAAATGCAGAATATTCCGACCCCTACAGCTGGACACTGGAATATTATGGATATTTACTCTCCAGACAAGAAAGTACACCACGTAGCAGTTGAGTAATTTTGAGGAGGAAAAAGAAAGATGGCAGAGACAAAAGTAAGAGCAACAGAACTGACACCCGAACAACAGCAAGAGCTGGATCAAGCTTTTGAAAAAGCAAAAGCGGCACTGGCCATCATCGAAACATACGACCAGGAGCGCGTAGACCGTCTGTGCCAAGCAGTTGCTTGGGCAGTCTCCAACAAAAAAACATTTGAACGCCTGGTGAAAATGGGCATCGAGGAGAGCCGTCTGGGCGATCCCGAGAGCCGCATGAACAAGCGCTTCAAAATCCGCGGTGTATTGCGCGATGCCCTTCGTCAAAAGAGCGTGGGCATCATCGAAGAGATTCCGGAAAAAGGGATCGTGAAATACGCGAAGCCAGTCGGAATCATCTCCTCGATCGTACCGACTACCAACCCGGATCTCACCCCCGCAGGAACCGCGATCTATGCGATCAAAGCGCGCAACGTCGTCATCTTCTCGCCGCATCCGCGTTCCAAGAACACCTCTTTTGAGACTGTTCGTCTGATGCGTGAAGCATTGGAGAGAGAAGGCGCTCCAGCCGACATCCTGCAATGCCTGACCAACGTCAACATTCCGATGACCAAAGCGTTGATGGCACGTGCTGACCTCGCTCTGGCGACAGGCGGAAAAGACATGGTGAAAAGCGCATACAGCTCCGGTACGCCTGCATACGGCGTAGGCGCAGGAAACGCGACCATGATCATCGACGAGACAGCGGATACAGCAGATGCGGCACGCAACACCATGCTGAGCAAAACCTCCGACTTCGGTTCTGGCTGCTCTGCGGACGGAAACCTGATCATCAGCGACAAGATCTTTGATGAGATGCTGGAGCAATTGGTCAAGGTTGGCGGCTACCTGGCGAATGCAGAAGAAAAAGAAATGCTGCGCAAAGCAATGTGGGACGACGAAGGACATCGTCTGCCAACAACGGTAGCGCTGGCTCCGCAAAAATTGGCGGAAGCAGCAGGCTTCTCCATCCCGGAAGACCGCAAATTCATCATCGTACACGGCGACGGAATCGGCAAAGAGCACCCATTCTCCGGTGAGAAGCTGACAACCCTGCTGGCTGTGTACAAATACGAAGGCGAATTTGAAAATGCGCTCGACATGATGCGCGCGATCTATGAAGTGGGTGGAAAAGGTCACTCTTGCGGAATCTATTCCTTCAACG
>DASQMM010000342.1:0-1507 GCA_035645495.1 Brevibacillus sp.
CCGCTTGTCGACAAAGTTATAGACGGGTACAATCTCTTTTTCCACGTGCAATAGCTGTTTTGTCTGGCGAATCAGATCGCTGGATACAGCCGTGACGAGATCGCTTCGTTCAATGCCGAAACGAATCATATCGCTAAGATTGGAATCATAGCCCAGGACCGTAATATCCGTGCCGTGCAGGGTCGTGACGATCTTTAGATGATCCCCGACCATTTGCTTGGCAAGAAAAGCACACAAGGCATGCGGGACCGCATAGTGAACATGGAGCAAATCCAGATTCTCATTTTTGGCCACCTGCGCCATGCGGTTCGCCAAGGTCAAATCATACGGTGGATATTTAAATACATCATAATTATTAACATCTACTTCATGATAAAAAATATTGGGGTGGAAGGCTCCCAGCCGAAACGGCATGCCAGACGTAATAAAATGGACTTGATGACCACGTTCAGCCAAAAGCTTGCCCAGTTCGGTAGCCACTACCCCAGAACCGCCCAATGACGGATAACAGGTAATCCCGATCTTCATACCAGGATGTCACTCCTTCTTACAGGTTTGCCACTACATATGGCGTCGCACACATAAATCCCTCCGCGTAGCGCACCCCTGCTTGTTGCCCAAACAGCCGTTCCCGGTACTCCACCGATTCGAGATATCCATTGGTCAGCGGTGTCGCGACACTGCCTTCCTCTAATTCAAATTGACTTTTATAGCAGCGAAGTACTTCCATTTTTTCTTGATAGACTGCCGTGATGTCCACCACGATCTGCGGTGTCACCGTCGAATTAATGAAGTAATAATGCAATTGCGCAGGGCGATACGCAGGGTACCTGTCGTCCGGCTGATACTTTCGGATGCCAGCCGAAAAAACGGCTTCGCGAACGATCCGGCTGACACTCTCGTGATCTGGATGCCGGTCCTGGTAGTACGGCGCCAGTACGACTCGCGGCCGCGTCTTCCGAATCAACTCGACTACGTGGCTGATTGCTTGCTCGCGTACCGGCTCCAGCCCTCTGTCGGGAAACCCGAAATTGTATCGCTCAGCCACTCCCAGCAGGCGGTCAGCAGCAGCTGCCTCCTGCTGTCTGCGCTCCACATCACCATTGGAAGACAGCTCTGCGTAGGTCAAATCCAGGATGCCTACCCGTTTTCCTTGCTTGGCGGCCAACAAGAGACTGCCAGCCGCCCCGATCTCCACATCGTCGGGATGAGCACCAATTGCCAATATATCCAATGAACTCATTGTCTGTTCATTCCTTCTCCTCATGAATGATTTCCCGCCAGTCCAGCTCCCCGCGCTCCAATGCACGCAGCAAAATTTCTGCTGTGCCCAGATTGGTGGCAAAAGGAATCTTATGCACATCACAAAGCCGCAGCAGTGCAATAATATCTGGTTCATGCGGCTGAGCGGTCAGCGGATCGCGCAGAAAAATGATCAGATCCATCTCGTTTTGTGCGATTTTCGCACCGATTTGCTGGTCTCCTCCCATGGGTCCGGAGAGACATC
>DASQMM010000343.1:0-7509 GCA_035645495.1 Brevibacillus sp.
AGTAATCTGACCGTGGTCATAGGCAGGCAGCACCTCTACCAGATCAAACCCGACGAAGTTAATCCCTGTCAAACCGCGGATAAAGGCAAGCGCATCATCCATGCTGGCGCCCGATACTTCAGGTGTTCCTGTCCCCGGTGCATAGACCGGATCAAGGAAGTCAATGTCAAACGACAGGAATACCGGTCCGTTGCCCACACGCTGGTGAATAATCTCCAACATCCTCTCGACGCCAGCCTTCTTATACTGGTTGGTCGTGTAGACATCCAGTCCCAGATTCCTGGCATCGTCCAAGTCCTCGATACCGTACAAGCCGCCTCGCATGCCGATCTGTAGGGAGCGGGAGACGTCCAGCAATCCTTCCTCGATGGCACGGCGGAACACGGTGCCATGGTTGTATTTTTTTCCAAAATAACTATCCCACGTATCGGAGTGGGCATCAAATTGAAGCAGTGCTACCGGGCCGTGCTTTTTTGCGATAGCCCGCAGCTCCGCAAGCGTAATCGAATGGTCGCCACCCAGGACGATCGGGATAATGCCCTGCTGAACAATCGGTGACAATGCTTCTTCCATTTTTTCATAGGTGTCCTGAATGTAACCGGGGACTACCGGAATATCCCCATAATCCACACCAGACACATAGTCAAATATATTGATTGCCTGCTCGGGGTTGTACGGACGCAGCAGAATGGAGAAATCCCGGATTGCCTCCGGGCCGAAACGGGCGCCCGTTCGAAACGATTGGCCCGAATCAAACGGTACTCCGGTAATCACGAAATCCATATCCTTATCCAATGTCTCAATGAAAGGGAGTCGCATGAAGGTACGTGGTCCGCAAAAGCGCGGGGATTGAAACGAATCTCTCGGTTGGTATTTACCCATGATGTTTCCTCCTAATTCAGATTTGAAAAGGTTTATCAGCAATAATCGTGCCAAAAGCGAAAAGTAAGCGTTTTCAATAGAAAAAGCGATTTTTCGCCGTTCATGGTATTCACTGTTGAATAGGATGAAAACAAGAAAGTGCTGTAATACAGTGCTTTCGCGCTCCCTATACATCGATGAATACCATATTCATCAGTAACCATGACCAGTCCCAACCACTAGTCCTCTTCCGCCCTACACTTCTGACTATCGGGTTTCTGTCGATTTCTTTCATTAAAAAATGAAAATTTCTTCTTCAATCTGTAAAAATTTTGTACCTCATATGGTAGAAAAAATGTAAGAAACGATTGACACTCCCCGTAGTCCTAAGTGAAAGGCGAAGAAAACATGGGAGGGACATCCATGCATGAGGACCAGGAATGGGTAAACCAGGTCTTGAACGGAAATAAACAAGCCTACGCCCATCTGATTCACAAGTACAAGGACAGGATTTATGCGTTTCTCCTTCGAATGGTTCGTCATCCACAGGATGCACAAGATCTGACACAGGAGTGTTTCATCAAGGTGTACCGCTACTTGCATAGCTATGATCCGCAGCGAAGCCTTCCATCGTGGCTGTACCGCATCGCCGTCAATCTGTATGCGGACGCGAAGCCTGCCAGCCAAAGACAGCAGAACCTGCTGGAAGTAGACGAACTGATGCTGATGGACGATCACACTCCGGAAACGAGTTATCTCCAAAATGAGAACCTGGAGGAATTGCGGTATCAAATCGAGCGGCTTCCCGAGACGTATCGGATCGTACTCACTTTGCGGTATCTGGAGGATCTGACATATCAAGAGATGAGCGACATTCTGGATATTTCCATCCCGACCCTTCAGGTTCGCTTGCACAGGGCCAAACAAAAGCTTCGGGAACTCTTTCAGCCTGCAAAGGAAGGAGGAACATGGCGTGAAATGTGCTGAGGTTATGAGAAAAATGGACGCGTGGCTCTTGGAGGAAATGGAATTCCGGGAGATTGCGGAGATCGAGAAACACGTCTTGCATTGCCAGGACTGCCGTACTTACAAAAGCAACTTGATCAACGAAACCCAACTGCTCAAGCAAGCGGTCTCTGCTTCCCCCTTGCCAGACGAATTTGTCGATACCATCATGGGACAGCTGGAGGATGTTTCGTTAGAGCCGAAGCAAGCCGTACCCTCATCGGATCTTGCTGCGATTCAACCGCCTCCTGTAACGACGCATGCCCGAAAAAACCTGCGCTGGAAGGCGATCATGGGTTACGCATCCGCTATTTTGCTGCTCTCTGGTGTAACTGGCATGTATGTCTCTCCGACTTTTGCCGCCTACGTATCTTCTTTTGTCAGCCGGGTCAGCGGAGATCTTGGACTAAAACTCGCGGCAGAAAATGGCTTTAATACAGCAGTCAATCAAACGGTCAGCGATCAGGGATACACCTTGCGCGTAAAAGATATTGTCGCTGACTCTGCCCGACTGGTCATCACCTATACGCTGGAGGATGCAAACGGCAAGCCCTTAGAAGATCAATATCTCTCCTATTTTGACGGCAGCAAGATCTATCTGGCTGACAAAGCAGGGAATGTCTTGTCCGAATTGCCGGAGGGGCATGAAATGGGACCGGGCTATGGGGATATCACCTTTGTTCTCGATGAATGGCCGAAAGACGAAGATATCGTCGTCCATTTTGATATTCATGAGATTGGAGTCCGTGACCCTAAACCAGTCAAGTTCTCCTTGCAGATACCAGTAAATATCGCAGAAAGCAAAAAAGCAGCAACGACGATCCCTGTCCAAAACGTCTATACATCGCCGCAAGGCATCCAGTTCTCCTTCGATCAGGTCATGTATGCACCGAGTGCGACTCGCTACGAGATCACGACATCCGTGACAGACGATGCGTATGAACGAGAGAGACAGCTTGTCCGCGAAATGGAAGGCGATGAAGGTGAATTTACCATGGATGATAGCTACCGCTTTTCGTATCGAATTGTCAATCAGGCGGGTGAAGTGGTAGCAGCTTCTGAGCGTGGAGAGAAGAATAGCGGACGTACCCTCTACTTTTCCCCTACCTATCCAAAAGGAGAAAATGTAAACACAGGAACCATTCAGTGGAAAACAGCCATCATCCCGGGAGAGCCAACAGAAAAGCTGACTTTTATCCTGGATGAAATCGAGAAAGAAGAAAGAGCCGATTTTGCCATCTCGATCCGTCCTGACGCGTTACTTCAATCTCCAATTACCAAAACCAATGAAGAAACGGGAGATACCTATACGATCAAGGGGCTGAAGAAAGGAAAACGTCCCCGGACCAATGAAGAGATCTGGGTCATGACAATCGAGGGGAATCTGAAGATTTGGGATATGCCTTCGTGGATCTTGAGCGACGGAACGGGAAATCGCTATAAAGTGACTCCCGACTATACGACCATGACCGTGAAGCATACCGAAGAGGGGGAGATTCTGAAACAAGACTTGTTTATCAAGGGGATGTCTTCATTACCGGAGGAGTTGTCCCTGAGGCTAAAAACCTACAAGAAGCGTTATACCAATATCGATTGGAAAGTTCCGATTCCATCCCAAAAATAATCCCAGCCACAGTGGGCATGGTCATCCATGCCCTTTTTTCTATCGAGCAGTTTGGTTTTCACCTTGCTGATCATCGCCTGACGATTGCTTCTTCGCTTTTACGAGAAACATTTCGCGGATAAAAGCTCCGACTGCCATCGATAAGGCAACGATGACGACAAGGTTGATGACCCGCACAAAGGTATGAGGCGTCAGGATTGCAGTCGCACAACTGGACAGGACGATCACCCCAAAGAGGATCGAAAAAAGGATCAGTTGCTTGAACGTCGCCTGCTTACTCATCCCCCTCCTCCTTGGCGGACAGCTTTTTCAAAATCTTCTTCAAGGTCTCGTTGATTGTCAACAAAGCCATTAGGATGAAGCCAAGCATGATAAAGGTAATAATCTCTCCCGTAAAAACGGAGACAACCGCTAGAATCACGGCATAAAGAATATGCAAGCCGTTTTTAAAGAACTCCAAGTAAAGCACACTCCTTTTTGCTACGATTTTAAGCAATTGATGCCATAAAATTGACCGGTCTAATCAAGTTTTTAAGATGCTCCCCCGTTCTTCTCACTCAGCCGTTGAACCTCTTTCTCCAAAAAATCAAGCCGCTTGTGAATGCGGTAAAAAATCGGCAAGTAGGCAATTACGACAATGATGAGCCAACCCATTTCTATTTCCTCCTTTCATATTCTGACAGGTTGATACGATTATCTCAAATGGATGCAGAGATTTTCGGTGGCCAGCCTTTGCAGGTCGCGACCGTCGATTTGAGCTCGCTCCAATTGCTTGTGAACAATCTCTTGAAAACCATCGCCAAACCAGATCGACCACAATTCTACAGGCTGGCCGTCCGGTATCTTGGTCTTTGCGTACTCCATAAACTGATTCGTCCATCTCTCATCGAAGTTTCCTTCGAGCCAGTAGATATAGGGCAATTGGATGTAGAAGTCCAGATCATAAGGTGGATTCTCGCATCGACCGATCTGTAATCCCCCTAGATCGGATTCCTTTTCTGCATACAAAACTTCTGCTTCATCGTCCAGATCCTCCCAGGGGATTGGTCCTTTTGGCTGGGGATTCATTGTTTTGATGTCCTTTGCCTTCAGCTTAATAAATCCGCTTAGGTCGATCTCCGCTAGAGGATCGGAAGACGCAATAAAGGTATAGCGACTCATAGATTGCCCCTTTCGATCATGACTTGTACAGTATTAATTCCTTCGATAATCATAGCTTTCATCCGGTACATCCAATTCCCGTCCATTAATCACGACCGTATCATGATCCAGCCATTCAACCTTCGCCTCATGCTCCCGGTATTGAAAATAGATGTTCCTGGATTTCCCGCTCTGATTGTCGATCAACTCGCCCAAGGTGGAGAATGAGGTCGTCGCACCTGCATCGGAGAGATATACCTTGACCGTGTATCGTCCGTCTGGTGACTGGTTTTCCGTAAGCAGATCGCCTTTGGGAATCCGCTCCATATCGAAAAACGCCCTATAGATGCCATAGACGAAAAAAGCAAGGACAGCGCCTCCCGAGATGGCGAGAGTGCGTAGCACCTTTCTTTTGGTCGCTCGTATCTCCTGATCTGGGAAACTGTCCATATCCATCTCCTGGTCACCTGCTTTTCTTTCCCCTTTTAAGGGAAATCTCTGTGCGAATGGGGCATATTCCCAAGCGTTTATATGGTACCATGGAATAAGCCTACTAATCTCATTCTCGACGCGAGGTGACTTTCCATGAGTCAATTTGAAGCTGGCACCTTTATTGCCTATCTGGCGTTTTCGATCTTTTTTCTCGTCGCCTACAAGCTGCAGCAAATCTCCTTGTTCGCATTGATCATGCTGCTCGTGGCTACAGCCGTCGGTATTGGCATTTTCTATATTCTGATCATGCAGTACTGGTACGCCTAGCAGCCCGCCTATTTAGTGACGCGATTAGTTTTAAACAGCTCTTTTCCCTGTGCATCCAGATAGCCAAAATGCTGTTTGGTGGTGAAAACAAATGGCGGAGATGCGACTTCTTCACTTCTGACCTGCAAAAAGACGTGATCGGTAGCCCGAATGGATTCATACACGAGTGGAGTCATCGGGCTCAACTCGATCGAAAGCAGGCCGTACAGCCCGGTCTTCTGATCCTGCATGAGGATCGCGCGATTTTTTTCCCCGTAGTTTTCGACCACCTGCATGGAGCGATAGTTGCCATTCGTCTTGCGCTGCAAACTCGATGAGTAAGCATCCCATCCGCCCTCGCTCTCAACCAGTACGCCATCCAGATAAGGGAATGTCTGGATGCTGACAGCTCCCTCCAGCTTGTTCATCCCCTGTTCTTTCGTATCCACCCACAAGTCTTGTTTTCCATCTGTTCTCGTCAAAACCAGGAGTGTTTGATCTTTCATCATCCGTGCCTGTATATCCCGGTACACAAAAGGAGTAAGAGCCGTTAGCTGATCACCTTCCACCTTCACCAATGCCCACCCGCTCTGACTTGCTGTTTTGCCGATGGTGTACACCGCATTGTTCATCTTGGCCAGTACGACAGGCATTCCTTCCTGTGAATCGTCCTGAACCCGCACCTTGATCTCATGGGTGATCAGCTTGCCTACTGCTGTGTATAGATCTGCCTCTTCTTTGTTTGCATCCAGCCCGACTACCAGGCGGGTTTGATCGTCATAATAAAGAGCGCGGCTGTACGCCTTGCCAATCTGCTGATCCGTCTTCCGGTCGATCAAGACCATTTTCTTGTCAGTCGTGCCCGATGTACGAAGATGATCGGTCAAGTCGTGCTGAAACTCCTTGCCCGGATCGGCAGGATTTCCGTCATAACCGTAGTAGAGCGTTGTTCCATCAGGTTCGCTCACTTTTACTTTTCCGTCCTGCTGTTCGTAGTGAATCACCCGATTTTCCTGCGGCGGCAAAAGCAGGCCCTTCTTCTCGGAATACAGCCCGATCTTCTTTCCATCCTGTATGCTGAGCATGCTGTAGCTGCCGCCAATCGTCGTCAACGTGTCAAACCAGAATTGCGGTTCCTCCATTGGCAGCTCGTAGCCGGGCAGAAGTCCTTTTTTCCCGTCTTGACGGACGAGCAGGCGAGCCGCAGGAGGCCCTTCCACCCGTCGATATTGGAACGGAATGACGACTTCTCCGCCAATCTTTACAACTCCGTACAGACCTGTTTTCAGGTCTTGCCCCAGAACATGGTCTCCGTGAACGATCTCTGCACCCGGCCTGAAGGAATACGACCAAGCTTTGTCCGCAGCATAGTACGTGACAGTCTGTCCGTCTTTGGTGCTGTATACTTCCTTGGTGCCGGATTCAATCCCGACGTCGCTAAAACGCGGTTCAGCCAGCATTTTGCCGTTTCGCCACAGCCCGATGCCTGCCTCGCTTTCCACTTGCACATACCCGTGGTTCCAGAAGGTAAGCTTTTTGTATTTCGGTTCCAGCACGTAGTTGCCGTTGCTGTCTACCAGTCCCTCTTTGCCAGCTACCCGCACTCGGATGTAGGCGGACTTCGCTCCATCCTGCGGGAAATGTTCCGCTTTGTTCAGTGAAAATTTGGGCTGCATCGTGACGGGATCGTACAGAGTGAGCTGGTCCGCCGTACTGGCAATGGCGTAGCGCATCCGTTTTTCTTCTCCGGCATCATCCGCCTCCTCGTACAGATCGACGAAGGAAATCTTGCCTGCGAACAGCGGCAGCAACACCTTGCCGGACGGAGCCAGCATCATCGTCTGCTCTCCGCCCATCACCACCACATCGGGGTATGCATCCGATAAAAAGTAGGTGTGGGCTCCGACGAATTTTTTCTGAGAAAGCTGCTTGGTGGCCAGGTCCAGATATTGGAACCATCCGCCTTTTTGCACGATGGCGATGTTTCCGTCAGGCTTTATCTCTACCGAATCCCATGCAGCAGGTGTAATCGTTTTGCCGGTCTTGGCATCCAAGATCCCCTTTTTTCCTGCTGCTGTGACGATCACATAACACGGGTATTGCTCGATGCCATCATAAATCGGTGGCGTGACAACCTTTTC
>DASQMM010000344.1:0-7723 GCA_035645495.1 Brevibacillus sp.
AGCGATGCAGACGCATCAAACGGTCCATATCTTTTTCCAGCCGCTTGACGGCGTATAACTCGCTCCAGTCTCGCCGCTTGTTGTAATAGACATCGATGTCCCGCATCACACGTTCAGGATAGCTTAAAAACGCTGCCAAAAGCTCGATCTCATCCGGTCGCAGGGGGAAGATGGAGGCATAATGGTGGAACAGCTGGGAAGCACCTGCCTGATCGCCCGCCATCTGAAAATACGTACGATAAAACAGCGTCAAATCGCGGATCGGCGTGTCAAATACAGCCCGGTCAAAATTGATCAGTCTTCCCCGGCCATTCCGGTCCGCAACCGTATGAGCCGGGTGCGGATAGCCGTGTATCAATGACAGGCGAAAGTGCGCGTGAGTCTCGTGCCGCTCGCGCCAATCCGTAAGAAGCTCAATCGCTTGATTGCCCAGATCGGCGACAAACCCCTGGTTGGCCAAGAATACGACATCAAATGGGGATTGATAGATCCGTCCTTGGGCCGTCTCGGCTGCGGCTTCCATTTGCTTGAGCCAGAAGCGCCATCTCGCAAGCAAGGAATCAATCAATGGCTCCACCTGTCTGGGATCGTCGAAGTGAACATTTTGGGTCAAATGATGCATTTCCGCCAATCTTTCCAGAGTCGGCGTCGCCCAAGCCAGCGGTTGAGCAGCCCATTGTTCGTTGCCAGGCTGCCATCGTGTCAGGTAATATACCCTGTCATCGACCTGCACAAAGGGATCGTCGTACTTCGTATACACGAAGGGGACAGCCCCTTCCCAGCCGCGTTTTTGCAATTGCCGCAAGACATCGCTGACTTGAGAAAAACGCTTTCCCGGGATGGTCGATCTCTTGCAGATAAAGGTGCCGTACGGTGTCTCTGCCTTGAACACATTCGGCTCCTTGACCACATCGATGGACTGGGCAAACATGTCGTATTCCTGAAACAGGGGGAAAATTTCCTCAAAGCGACTCATGGCTGCCTTCACTCCTTGCCCGCTCGGCTCGATTGGCGATGTGCCGCAGAAGTACATCAACTGTCTGCTGGCATTCCAAAGCCTGTTCAATCGCAGTCGTCGGCACCTGCGGCTCGTGCTCAAGCTGTTTTACATACGACTCCACACTTCTCCACACTTCCCGGGGCCGAGCCATGAAAGCAAGCATCAACGTATAATCCCCGTAGGAAAGCGCCTTTTTTTCTTCGTAACCATCCAAAAATGAATCGATCTGCTCCAAGTCCAAATGGGTCAAGTAGAGCTCCCGCAAGTAACCTGCTACATCCCGATGCTGAACCGACAACACCGGCCGAAAGAAGCCACGGATAAACAGCCGCTCATTCACGATCCCCCAGTTGTCACGGGTCAAATCTCTGTGTGAAACACCGATGCTGTCCTGCGAGATCTCCGGGTGACTCAGCATCGTATAGGAGCGCTCCATTCGCTGCATGAGCGTAGGACCCAGTTCCGCCACCCATCGCTCTCCCCGCAGCTTTTTTTTATCTTCCCTGCGAAAGGAAGCGAAGAGTGCCTTCGCCCGATTCCATTCCGATTCCGCTTTCAACTGCTCATGCTTCAGATACTCCGTCCCATTCAGCAGCGGACTTTCTTGCTGCGCGGCATGCATCATCCCGATTACCTCACCGCATTGGCGAGCCATCTCGACTCCTGGCTGACAAGGCTCGATACGACGATGGTGATCTGTCATGGTGACACCACGCTTCCCTACGATAACATACGGTTTGCCTTCACGAGTCCGAATAAACCGCTCCAGTCCGCGAAAACCCTGACGCGCCAGTCGTTCGCGCCAAGCAAACGACCAGCGCATCACATCTACGCGCGGCCAAACCCGCAGTTCTTTGGGACCACGGTTGGTCTCCAGCAAATAACAGTCGTCCAGCGGCGTGACGCGAATCACACGCGCTCGATACTGTTGGCAAATCTCATTCAGCTCAATTTTGTCCACAGCCCTCCACTCCTCACTGTGGAATGTACAGGATTTGTCCGGCTACCAACTGATCAGAGGTCAGTCGGTTTACCTCCACCAACTTGGATACTGGCAAGGAATAGCGCTGCGAGATGACTTCCAGGGTTTCTTCTTTTTGTATGATGCACAGCTTCATTTGGCTGGTTCGCTCTTCCCGGCTGCGTGCGAAAGCGGAAAGGTTCTGCATCGCTTCCAAAGTAGATGCGTTGGCAGCTGGCACGGCCGCTTTTTTGGACGAGCTGGAGGAAGACTCGGGATCCTGTGCTTCCGCTTCCTGTCTCGCCCTCGAGGCATGCGAGAAGATAGACGTGATGTTCAGATTTCCTTCTTTTTCCCTGGAGGGTTTCCCGGAAATCGCGACCCGTACTTCTGCCTCCTCCTGCACCTCTGGTTCCGCGCTTACCTCTATATCTGCAGCATCGATATCGGACGTAACCTCTTCATCTTCAACCTCTTCTTCACGACTGTCCACTGCTCGCGAATCAGCCTCTTCTTCCTCCTGTTGTGCAGGGGCAAGCACCTCCTGGCTCTCCTGCTCCTCTTCTGCTGAAAGAGTCTTCGCCGCAAACACCTCTTCAGCACTTTCCTCCTGACTCGAGGCAGGCTGTTGGTCTGCGACAGATGTATAGTCTACCTCGTGCTCGTCATGGATGGCCAAGACGGGGGCATCCAGTTCTTCCTCCTGCTGGTCGTACTCGTAATGATCATTGTAGCCATTCTGTGCCGCTACATGCTCAAAGGTCGATGAATCCTCTTCCCGTACTTGAGCCGGGAGATTCCATGATTCGTACTGGCTCGAATCTGAATCGCCTGCCTCATCTTCTGTCACTTCGCCAAAGCTGTTGTTGCTGTACATCTGATGCGAACTCATTTCTACAGCCGGTGTGTCGTAGAGCGAAGGGGAATCCTGTGATTCGTAAGCAATCGGCTGGGCCTCTCTTTCCATTTCCTGCTCCAGCGCATTCAGTTTCTCCTCGATCTCTTCCAGCGTCACAGGCTCGGTCAGTTCTTCGGTCTGCTCTACCGCTACGTGTGAATAATCCCAAACGTCTTCATGGCTGGCTGGCACTGCCTCGTAGCTGTAATCATAGGAATTCGTCTCCTGTGGCCTCTCCTCCGCCGGATCGGCAAAATGTATCCCGGCGATTTTCAGTTCAGCCTCTACCAGCATCTGATGCGGAGATTCGAGCTTGTAATCAAAGCTGTCCACGACCGCGTATATATCCCCCATCTCCGCGATCCGTTCTACAGGAATCGTAATATTCAGCGGAATCCGATGTCCGATCTGTTCTTCCAATCCGTAAGCGGCCCTCTCAGATGCATCCAGACGCAATGGGGAGAACGACATCGCCTCTACCAGGGTTTCCGTTCCACCACTGGTTGGCTCAGCAGTATCCCTGATCGGCTCGTACTTCCCATAGAGCTGCAAGCAGCCTGTGATGGAAACATAGGACTGATTTTCAAGCACCTCCACATCCGGAACCAATTCCAGCTCTTGCAAATCACCGATACCGGCTCTATCAGATGAGAGGAAAATGGTCTCCTTGATGGTGAACGAAAGCAGTCCATCCTGTAATGCCATTCGTGCTCCTCCTTTCAAGTGCAGGACATTTCCCTATACTATATGGAACGGACGAGTCCTTTAGCACCGGAAAATAGAAAAACCGGGGTTATCTCCCCGGTTGGATGGTTGCCAGCAAATCGGATACCGCTTTTTTTCCTTGATCGATGCAATCAGGCACCCCGACGCCATCGTACGAAGCACCTGCCAGAAAGACACCGGGAAGCTCTTCGCGAACACGCTTTTTCACTTCCCGTACCCATGCCTGATGCCCCACGACATACGGGATCGCATTCTGTAAGCGTGTGACACGATAAAAATCAGGCTCCTGACGAATTGTCATGATCTTTCGTAGTTCTCGCAGGACCATATCTACAATCTCTTCATCTGATAGCTGCAGAAAGGATTGCTCGCCGGCTCTGCCTACGAAGCAGCGCAGCAATGCTTTACCTTTAGGTGTGGAGTGCGGCCATTTGCGATGCGCCCAGGTGCAAGCCGTAATCTCGATCCCCGAGTTGCGCGGTACGATAAAGCCCGTACCGTCCAGCCGCTGATCCAGCGCATCCTCCGGGAACGCCATGGCTATGGTCGCCACCATATGTGGTTTGGCTTTTGGCAGTGTCGGCACTGTGGTATAGGGGGCGAGCAGCGGCTCTGTCACCGCATGCGGCAGAGTGAGCAAAACGGCATCAGTTTCCAAGGTCCGTCCATCCTTCATCGTCAAAAGATAACGGCCATTACCATTTTTATCCAGTCTCTG
Organism: Brevibacillus sp.; assembly: GCA_035645495.1. Taxonomy (GTDB): domain Bacteria; phylum Bacillota; class Bacilli; order Brevibacillales; family Brevibacillaceae; genus Brevibacillus. The sequence continues at coordinate 4,304 of DASQMM010000344.1, forward strand.
TACACCTACCCCTTTCCATATGCTTTCCACGGGCAGGCTTTTTTCCATGCCCTCAATCAATGTTTCCAGGCCATTTTTCAGAGTCAGGAAAATTCCCTTCGGAGTTCCCGGCTCCTTGGTCTGCGGTCGGGATTGCTTCATCGCCAAGATCAGACTGCGGTGCTGCTGCTCCATTTTGGCGAATTGCGGAAAACTTGCCAACAGGCTGAGATTGTCGATATCACCTGAATAGACGCCGGATAGAAGCGGTTGAATCAGGTTTTCGATGACCTCATTTCCTAGTCTGCGCCGAAAAAACTCTCCGACTGATCGGTCTTCATTCCCTTGAGCAGCAGGCAGGATCAAATCAGCCGCCGCACGCAGCTTGCCCGGCCAGGAGACTAATTCGGTTTTGACGAAAGGCATGATTTGGGTCGGCACACCCATGACAGCACCTTCTGGAATCGGAACAAGGTGGTCCCGGTGATAGATGTAGGACTGCCCTGTGCGATTGCGTACCAGTTCGCCCTCCAGGCCCAAATCCTTGGCCAATTGAGCTGCGCTTGCTTTGCGCTCCAGAAATGAGTCCGGGCCAAGCTCGATGACGAATCCTTCGTGCCGCCAGGTTTTGATCTTGCCCCCGAGGCGATCTGCCTCTTCGATCAGGTGAAAGCGGATCGGCAAGCCCTGGTCCTGGATTTGCCGATGCAAATAAAAGGCGGCGCTCAGTCCGGTGATGCCGCCGCCAATAATCGTCACGTGATAGCTGTTGTCACTCATTTTGATCGAACCCCTACTCTACCAGCTTTTTCTCGACCGCATCTGCCAAACTCGAGATAAAGGCTGGTCTGGCATTGGGCATCGGAGGGCGGTAGTAGTGTACACCCAGCTCGTCTGTCACAGCCTTGCACTCCACATCATTGTCGTACAAAACTTCGAGATGCTCGGCGATAAAGCCGACTGGGCAAAAGACGTACGCCTGATACCCGTGTTTCTCATGCAGTTCTCGGGTCAAATCCTGCACATCCGGCCCCAGCCAAGGCTCCGGCGTGTTTCCTGCACTCTGCCAGCCGATGGCGTAATGCGCGATGCCTGCCTGTTCGGCGATCCTTTTGGCCGTCTCCTCCAATTGCTGCGGATACGGGTCCCCGGATTGCAGAATTTTTTCCGGAAGGCTGTGGGCGGAGAAGATCACCACTGCCTTCTCCCGTTGTTCCTCTGGCATAGTAGCCAGGGTGTCGCGAATGACGTCTGCCCAGTATCCGATAAATCCTGGCTCCAGGTACCAGCTTTCAATGCTGCGTATGTTCGGGCCCCCGATGGCTTCCGCATGCGCTTTCGCCCGGCCGTTGTACTCTTTTACGCTGTAGGTGGAATAGTGTGGGGCGAGAACGAGACTGATCGCATCCGTGATGCCATCCTGTTTCATCTTCTCTACCGCATCCTCCACGAATGGCGCGATATGTTTGAGCCCCAGATAGCCGACGAATTCCCGCTCCGGATAGCGGCGGTTCATTTCTTTTGCCAATGCGATGACCTGTTCATCCGTGATCTCTGCAAACCGGTTCAGACCGCCAACCGCCTCGTAGCGGGAGACTAGATCGTCCAAATGCTCCTGCGATGGTCTTCTGCCCCGGCGAATATGAGTATAATAAGGCTCTATTTCCTCAGGAGAGCGGGGTGTCCCGTACGCCATCAGCAATAAACCCATTTTTTGTTTGGACATTGTGTACGCACCTCCTGATTACTGCTCCCGTTTGTAGCTATGAATCAAGTGGGTCAATTTTTGCAAGGTCTCTACCTTTGCATCCGGGAACACGCCATGTCCCAAGTTGAAGATAAAGCCAGGCTGTCTGGTTCCTTCCTCCAAAATCTCATGCGCTTTGGATTCGAGCTTTTCCCACGGAGCCAACAGGAGTGTCGGATCCAGGTTGCCTTGCAACGCCTTGGTCACGCCCAGCTCTCTCGCTTCGGTAATCGTAGTTCGCCAGTCCAGGCCGAGCACGTCGACAGGCAGACGATTCCATTCCTTGAGCAAATGACCGGCCCCTACGCCAAAATAAATCATCGGCACATCTGTTTCACGAAGCGCTGAAAAGATCCGTTGCATAACAGGAGTAATATAAGTGCGATAATCCTCGGCATTCAGGGCTCCGACCCAGGAATCAAAAACCTGTACAGCTTGTGCACCCGCTCTGATCTGCGCTTTCAGGTAGGTGATGGTCATGTCAGCCAGCTTGTCCATCAAGGCCTGCCAGGTCTGCGGCTCTGTGTACATGAAGGCTTTGGTCTTGTGGTAGTGCTTGGACGGTCCGCCCTCAATCATGTAGCTTGCCAGGGTAAACGGCGCTCCTGCAAAGCCAATCAGCGGAACCGAAAGCTGCTGGCGCAGGATTTTCACCGATTCCAGGATGTAAGGAACATGTGTCTCGGGGTCGAGATCGTGAAGACGCTGGACATCAGCCAGAGTCTGGATCGGGTTGGCGATCACCGGTCCGATCCCCGATTCGATGTTTACATCTACTCCCATCGGTTTCAGGGGGGTCATGATGTCAGCAAACAAAATAGCAGCATCCACCCCGAGCTGCTCGACAGGCAGTCGCGTGACCTCTGCGCATACTTCCGGTATGTAATTCATCTCAAAAAAGCTATGTTTTGCGCGGATCGCCCGGTATTCAGGCTGATAACGTCCTGCCTGACGCATATACCAGACAGGCACGCGATCCGTCGCTTCCTTGCGACAAGCTTTTAAAAAGGTATCGTTAAATGGTTTGGCGGTCATGAATAAACCTCGCTTTGCACAATAATCTTACCCAATTCTAATGATACCATTGAGTTTCGACAAAAACCCTTTCTTTTGTGTCAAAATCTTATCGTTTCTTCATTTTGGGAACCTATTCCATTATTCTTTCCAAATCCTTCTTATTGAATCCGAATATCTCCAAGTGAGGTTTTTGCCGAAATCGTCGGTCCGCCGGGTTTGATTTTGGTCTGATCCCAATCCACCTGAACGTCACCTAACGACGTACCCAAATCAAGAATGGCTTCGCTCGGCGTCTTCGTAATGCTGATCGTCACATCACCCGTCTCCGTCTTTGCCCGTATGTCATGCAACAATTCGGGCATCGCCACTTCTACATCCCCGAGGGAGTTATCCACCTCTATCGCGGCCAGCACCCTGTTCAACTGGATGTCTCCTGTATCTGTCTTGACCTGGATGTCATCCCCGATGACCTCAGACAGTGTAATATCTCCAAGATGGGTAGCAAACCTCCCCTTTTCCGTCTGTACGGAGCTTGCACTCACATCGCCAAACGAGTTTTGTACGCGAATCACTTTATACGGTTCTTCTTTTTCCGGGAGCGTGATTTCCAGGCTCAGCTTATGGAAGCCCGGTTTGAGTAAGGAATACTCTTCCTTCTCCACGATCTTCACGTGAAG
>DASQMM010000345.1:0-6183 GCA_035645495.1 Brevibacillus sp.
GTCATGCGATCTATTCGATTCCGCAGAGTGGTTACTATATCGTGGAGGACGAAGAGGATGATGCCGGCATAGATGACGGGGTGATTGATTTTGCTTCTTCATCTCCCGATCTGAATGTGTTTCCTTACCGGGATTTTCAGCATTGCTTGAACAAGGCAATCGACACCTACAAATACCACTTGTTTACCTATGGGAATCCGCAGGGGCTTGACGCTTTGCGCGAAACGCTCGTTACGCATCTCGCGGATGATCAAGTGTTCGCCAAGGTTCAGCAAATCGCGGTGACGTCAGGCATCCAGCAGGCGCTTCAAACGTTGGCGCGGATGCCGTTCCCGAACGGCAGGATGGCCGTCCTGGTGGAACAGCCGAGCTATAATCTGTATTTGAATTTCCTTGAGGCGGAAGGGCTGCCGGTGAAGAGCATCACGCGTACCGCGGACGGCATCGATCTGCAGCAGCTGGAGGAACTATTTCGCGGCGGGGAAATCAAATGCTTCTACACGATGTCGAGACATCATAATCCACTCGGCACATCTTACGGGGTCAGAGAGAAAAAGACGATAGCCCGTCTGGCAGCCAAGTATGATGTGTATGTGGTGGAAGACGATTATATGGCGGATCTCGGAGACAGGCGGGGCTTTGACCCGATATTTGCGTATGACCAGAGCGGGCATGTGGTGTATTTGAAAAGCTTTTCAAAAATCATCTTCCCGGGCTTGCGAATTGGTGCCGTGGTATTGCCGGAGCCGCTTTTGGATCGATTTCATATGTATAATGGGAATAACGGGGCCGCCTACCTGTCACAAGCAGCGCTTGATATTTACATCAAGAACGGCATGTACGAAAGGCACAGGGAAAAGATCTATCGACAGTATGAATCGAGGATTCAGACCTTGCATGACGCGGTACAGGAGTATAACGAAGCGGGATTGCTCGAGGTTGCAGATGTCCGCTCAGGCGTCTATACACAGTTCAAAATGCCGCAGGCGGTCAATCTGGAGAGGGTAGTGGAGCGACTCAAAAAACGAGGAGTATTGGTGCAGAGCGGGAAGCAATTCTACCTGTCCACCTATCAGCAGAGGGAGAAGTTTTTGCGAATCAGCATCTCCCGCGCCCGTGCGGAGCAGATTCATGAGGGTGTGAAAGCCATCATCGAAGAAATAAAACGGGGAGTGAGTCTGTAGTTCGGCTCAAACCGAAAAAAAGAACCTGAGTACCGTGATCAGGTTCTTTCACATTGCATATCAAACGGATGCGATGATATAATCATACCACCGCTCCAAAATATTTATGAGCGCATAAGTATCCTATCTTACAACTTAATAGTACCATGGCCGGTGAACTCTTGTCAAATGTTTTTTCCAAATTGGCTGGTTAGGGGAGATAGTGAATGAGTTCTTTGGTTCTCAGTTTCCAGGAAATGGAAAAAGCGCAGCTTTTGCTCGTTGGCGGAAAAGGATTGCATCTAGGGGAATTATCAAATTTGAAGGGAATACAAGTCCCGGATGGATTTTGTGTGACAACGGCAGGATATCAAAAAGCCGTCGAGCAAAACGAAGCTCTATACGAATTGTTGGATCAACTGTCCATGCTTACAATGGAAGATTGGGAACAGCTTGTTGAAATCAGCAGACAGCTTCGACAAACCATAATGGAAGTTGAAATTCCCTGCGATGTTGTGAACGAAGTATCGGACTATCTTTCCAGGCTTGGCGAAGAACACGCTTATGCAGTGCGTTCCAGCGCCACCGCTGAGGATTTGCCGCATGCCTCCTTTGCAGGTCAACACGACAGCTATTTGCAGGTCATCGGCAAGGAAGCGATTTTGCAGCATATCAGCAAATGCTGGGCTTCCCTATTTACGGATCGCGCGGTGACCTACCGCATGCAAAATGGAATTGACCACAGACAAGTATCTATGGCCGTTATGGTTCAAAGAATGGTTTTTCCGCAGGCTTCGGGGATTTTGTTTACCGCTGATCCGGTTTCTTCCAATCGAAAGCTGCTATCCATCGATGCCAGCTATGGACTAGGTGAAGCGCTGGTCTCTGGCTTGGTATCTGCCGATTGTTATAAAGTGCGAGAGGGAGAAATCATCGATAAAAGGATAGGAACCAAAAAACTGGCGATTTACGGGCAAAAGGAAGGCGGAACGATGACCCGGCAGATCGATCCGGATCAGCAAAAGACTCAAACGCTTACTGACCTACAAATTTTGCAGCTGGCACGCATCGGAAGAAAGATCGAAGCTCATTTTGGCTGCCCGCAAGATATCGAATGGTGTTTGGCTGACGATACATTTTCTATTGTGCAGAGTCGGCCAATCACCACACTTTACCCGATCCCTGAAGCGAATGATCAAGAAAATCACGTGTATGTATCAGTCGGCCATCAACAGATGATGACCGACGCCATGAAGCCATTGGGATTGTCCTTTTATCTGTTAACAACCCCAGCGCCCATGCGCATAGCTGGCGGAAGGCTGTTTGTTGATGTCACACCTATGCTTGCCTCACCTGTCAGTAGAGAAACCTTGTTAAATACTCTGGGAAAATCCGATCCGCTCATAAAAGACGCGCTCATGACCATCGTAGAGCGTGGAGATTTTATAAAACCATTACCAAACAATAAGAAAGCACCGAGTCCCAGTAAACGTAATACAGATATGTCGTCTCCTGGTTCCCACACACAAATCGAATGCGATCCGGCAATCGTTTCAGATTTGATCGCACGCGGTCACACATCGATAGAAGAGTTAAAACAGACCATCCAAACAATATCAGGACCGGAATTGTTTGATTTTATTCGGGAAGATATCCAGCAATTAAAGAAGATTTTATTTGACCCGCAAAGTTTGGGTGTCATTATGGCTGCAATGGATGCTTCTTCATGGATCAACGAAAACATGAACAAGTGGTTAGGTGAAAAAAACGTTGCAGATACGCTTTCTCAATCTGTGCCAAACAATATTACCTCGCAAATGGGTCTGGCGCTTTTGGATGTCGCAGATGTAATTCGTCCTTATCCAGAAGTCATTGAATATTTACGACATGTAAAGGATGATCGCTTTTTGGATGAACTGGTTACGTTTGATGGCGGACAGGAAATTCAAAACGCAATCTATGAATATCTCAGCAAATACGGGATGAGATGTGCCGGAGAAATCGATATTACTAGAACTCGTTGGATCGAAAAACCAAGTACACTTGTCCCCATGATTCTTAGTAACATCAAAAACCTCGAGCCGAATGCCAGCCATCGGAAATTTGAGCAAGGGCGGCAGGAAGCTTTGAAAAAAGAACAAGAACTAATAGAACGATTGAAGCAATTGCCGGATGGCGAACAAAAAGCGAATGAAACAAAACGAATGATCGACCTCATTCGAAATTTCAGCGGGTTTCGGGAATATCCAAAATACGTGATGGTGAATCGCTATTTTTTATATAAGCAGGCTTTACTGAAAGAAGCCGAACAACTCGTAAAAGCCAATGTGATTCATGAAAAAGAAGATATATACTATCTCACTTTTGAAGAACTTTGCGAAGTCGTGCGCACAAAGCAGGTGGATTACCAGATCATCAGCAAACGAAAAGAAGAGTACCAATATTATGAAAAACTGAATTCGCCGCGTGTGATCACGTCAGATGGAGAGATCATCGCAGGCAAGTACAGACGAGGAAATCTCCCAGACGGAGCGATTGTAGGTCTGCCTGTTTCTGCAGGAGTAATAGAAGGCAGGGCACGTGTCATCCTGCACATGGAAGATGCTGATCTGGAAGAAGGAGATATATTGGTCACCTCCTTTACAGACCCTAGCTGGACACCTTTGTTTGTGTCCATAAAAGGCCTAGTCACCGAGGTTGGTGGGTTGATGACCCATGGAGCGGTTATCGCGCGTGAATATGGTTTGCCAGCTATTGTCGGAGTGGAGAATGCGACCAAACGGATACAGAATGGTCAGCGAATTCGCGTGAATGGAACAGAAGGCTATATCGAAATATTGCAATAGCTGAATCCAGCAAATGGAGCCCGAGCGGTTGGCAACGTCAATCACTCGGGTTCCTCATCTTTATCGAAACGAAACAGAATTCAAAATATAATCCCGAAAAGCAATCACGGCAGGGGGATGGTACGTATGCTTCAGCAAGGCGAGAACGGTTGGTTTTTTAATCGATTTCGTTAATCGGATGGTAGAAACCTTATCATTGTCGCTCGATTTCACCCCTTTGGATGAAACGAGGGAGACGCCCATATCTTTGCTGACAAGGTCAAAACGAGCATACAAGCTGCTGCTTTCGCAAACGATATCGGGTTCAAAATTGGCGTCTCGACATGCTTGCAGAGCCAAATTGTAGGCGCTGTGCATGCGACTCGGAAAAATAAATTTTTCCTGGGCTGCTTCAGCCAAATCGATTTGGTCTCTTCCGGCAAATGGGTGATTTTTGGGGGTCACAAGGACGAGTTCATCATCGATCAGCTCGTATAATTCGGTTAGATTTTGCAGGTTCATCTCTAAAGGAGGAGTAATGATCGCGATATCGATTTGGAACGTTTGCAGCATTTCCAACAGTTTATAGCTTCCCTCTTCCACAATCATAATGTTCAAACCTGGATGATCCTTCTGAAAGTTGCCTATGATACTCGCAAGATTCCCCATGGAGTTAATCGCCCCAATTTTGATCTTCCCTTTTGCAAGCCCTGCGTATTCTTGCATGCGATTCTTTGCTCTTTCGATATCGGACAAGATCCGTTTGGCATAGAAGATAAACTCTTCTCCGGCAGGTGTGGGCCTGACAGTCCGGGTCGTACGATCGAATAATTTAACCCCGAGCTCTTCCTCCAATTTCGTCACTTGTTGAGAGAGTGTGGACTGGGAAACACAAATCTCCTCTGCCGCCCGCGTAAAATGATTGTGCTTGGCTATTTCAATGACGTATTGCAACTGATGTAGCTCCATAAGACACCAGCTTTCTATTTATCGATATTACTTATGAATACTTTGATTATATAGATTGATCTTTATAAATAATAGCGTAATATTATTCTTAATTAACGGAAATTTTAAATTAGATTGAATACTAAGGATGATAAGCGAACATTCATCACAAAAATGAAAACGCTTCATAAGAGCTGACAGGATCGCGGCAAACGGCCAATTTTGCTTTCAATCAGGAGGTGGCTTTACAAAATTCAGGCAAGGGATAGGGAGCGTGCATGATCCCTGAAAATGACTACAAAAGGTAGAGACATGAGGTGGCACACAGAATGTTTGAATCGGCAGTAACAGAGTTGGGTTTCAAATTCGGCGGCGATCTGCATACGGAGGTCCTGGTGATGGGTGGCGGTTTCGCCGGAATAGGGGCAGCCGTAGGCGCAGCAAAATGCGGAGCAGAGGTGCTTCTCATCGAGAAATACGGTTTTCTCGGCGGAATGGCTACTACCGCCGCAGTGAGCACGATTTGCGGCGCTTATTCGGCAGATAAAGAGAGCAAGATTATCGGCGGGGTAAGAGATGAGCTGTTCCTGGAGCTGAACAAGCTGGGCGGAGCGAAAGAAGGGCTGGATTTCGGACAGCATCGGGCGGATACGTGCGACCACCACTTGCTGAAAGTTGCCATTGACCGCTTGCTGGCTCATTATCAAAACATCCAGCTCCTGCTGCATACACAAGTCATTGGTGTGAAAAAAGAAGGCGGCAGCATCCAATACGCCATTATTACGAACAAAGAGGGAGTCTTCCGCGTATTCGCCAAAACATTCGTGGATTGTACAGGAGATGCGGATGTAGTGCCAATGGTGGACGCTCCTTATGTCATCGGCAATGAAAAGGGGCAGGTCCAAGCAGCGACGACCATTTTTAAAATGGGGGATGTCGATTTAGAGAAAGCAACGGCATTCACCCGTCAGCAGTACAAGGACCTGGCACAGGCTAGCATTGACAAGGGCGAGTACGCATTTACCCGGAATTCAGGGGTTTATATGGAATCCGCGGTAGGCAATTCTATCATTGCCAACTTGAATTGGATTTCTTTTTCTGCCATCGATGCCAAACAAATGACAGAAGCCGAAATAGAGGGCAGAAGGTCCAGTATTGAGTACAGCAAATTTTTACGAGACAAGGTTCCGGGCTTCAAGGATTCCTATTTAAGTGAAATCGCTACTCAAATCGGCGTCCGGGAATCG
>DASQMM010000346.1:0-1867 GCA_035645495.1 Brevibacillus sp.
TGTACGGCTGTTTTTATAATGTAGAAGACATTTCGGACGGCGCTTACCATTATGACAGTGATGCTCATGCTTTGAAGCCGATTCGTCCAGGCGACCATCGGCATTGGCTGCAGCAGGGAATGAATTTGGACAATGTAAATCTGTTCCAGGTACCGCTTTGCTTTCATGTGGCGGGGGACAGGAATCATCTTCTGAAAAAGCTGGGATACAGAGGGTACCGCATCCAACAAATGGAGGCGGGGATGCTCGTGCAGCGTCTGCTGTTGACGGCGTCTGCTATCGGCGTGGGCGGGCACCCGCTCCTCGGCTATGACGTGAGCAATTGTGATGAGCTCTACCAGATGGCCCAGCTTGGAAAAACAAGTCTCATTCAAATTCCAGTTGGTCCCTATCGTCCGAGGCCTCGGTTGGAAGGAGGGCTGCACGGTTAGGAGATCCCCCTGAAAAGGTTGTCGAGCATGACTCGGCAGCCTTTTTTACGTTCGCTAGGGGAGGAGAGAATCCATTCTCTTTTTCAAATCGTACTGCAGGCGGTTTGCAAAGTTCTTGGAGATTTGCGAGAAATGTCGCTCCTCGGAGCGGACCCAGCTGAGATAGACAGACTGCTTGGGGATGTCCAGGTCCAGGGTGAGGATATCCTGATTGGGCAAATATGGTTCCTCGATAAAGGAGTAGTCGATACCGAGGGTGACAGCCAGGTTTTCTCTGACGGCATTACGAATGGCTGCGGTGTTGTTGGTCGTAAACAAAATGTCAACAGGACCGTAAGTGGCGGAAAAGTCCTCCACAAACCATTGGACGTATTCATCCTCGTATAACGCAAAGGGATGGCGACGCAATTCTTCCGGCGAGACAGTGTCCTGGAAAGCGAGCGGGGAGTCCTTGGATACTCCTGCGACCATTTTTACCGGTAATACGGGTTCAAAGATCATCCCCGCGTTTTTGGGAACGAGGTCTCCGTACAGGATGATCAATCCAATATCGAATTTCTCCTGGCGAATGTCCTCCAAGATTTCTTGCGTTCCTTTTTCCGCGATTTCAAAACGAATCTGAGGGTAATCCTTTTTATAGCTGGCTATTGCGTTTACCAGAAGATTCATCGGGCCAGGAATGGTCGCGAGCCTCAGCTCACCGCTGACCGTATTGGTAAAAAACTGCGCCTCCTCCCGAAGCTCTTGCAGCTTCTGCAGCACTTCAAAGGCTTTCTTGATGAGAATTCGTCCTTCTGGAGTAGGAACAGCGCCAAGCCGAGAACGGGTAAAAAGGGAAACGCCAAGCTCTGCCTCCAGACTGGAAAGAGCTTGGCTAATCGCTGACAGTGTGACGTGCTTGTTCTGCGATGCTTTGGTTAGAGAGCCTGTTTTCGCCACTTCGACAATGTATTCGAGTTGTTCCAGGTGCATGGCAGGATTCACATCCTTTAGCAAAAATGAAGGAATGGTAACTATCTTTACATATAACTAAATATAAGGAAGGTCTATACTTGAATCAAGGGGACGACGCATTCCAAATACGGTGAAGGGCTTTTATCCATATATGAGGAGGGTTTTGACATGAGATTTGCAAACAAGGTTGCCATCGTTACAGGTGGAGCAAGCGGAATCGGAGAAACCACGGTTCGTCTTTTTGCAAAAGAGGGTGCCAAAGTAGTAATCGCAGACTTTTCTCCACGTGGACAAGAGCTGTCCGAGCAGTTGAACGGGGAAGGATACGATACGCTCTTTGTCAAAACGGATGTGACCAAAGAAGATGAAGTGAAGCAGATGGTGCAGGCAACGGTAGCCAAATACGGCAAGCTGGATATCCTCTTCGCCAATGCGGGGATCGCCAAGGATGGGCCAGCCGATCAGCTCAGCCTGGAGGATTG
>DASQMM010000347.1:0-2489 GCA_035645495.1 Brevibacillus sp.
GTCCTGACTCCCCCTTTGGATAGCCCTTTAGGTCGTCCACAAACTTGTCCGCCTCTGGCCTGATTTTCAAAGTTTGCGGATCAGCAGCCATGGCCGACGGTTGAACCGCCGCAGCCGAAAATAAACTAAACAACAAGACAAAGACGAGCAGACGTGCAAGATGCCTTTTCATGTATCCTCTCCTCTCTCTTATAAAAACGGATTAGAAATACAAGATCCTGGTTGATTATATATGCAACCCGCACTCTTTTCTGTAATCCTCGTCACAATTGCAAAAAAGAGTGTCGGAAGGTAGATGTTGGCGGATTCCATAAAAAGGTAAAAAAGTCCCGTCAGTAGAATACTCTACTCTCGGGACTTTTTCCTTCTGTCTTTACCAGATTATTTGTTTATTTTGTCACCAGTTCCAGTGCTACCGGAATATTGCTCTCCACTTTCTCGCCTTTCGCCACTTTCACTGCGGTTTGCAGAGCAGTCTCACCAATCGCTGCCGGTTTTTGCGCGACTGTAGCTGCCATTTTTCCGTCTTGTACCGCTTTCACTGCATCATCCGTAGCGTCGAAACCGACGACCAGCACATCCTTGCCTTGTGCTTCTACCGCTTGCAATGCGCCCAATGCCATCTCGTCATTGTGTGCAAAAACGGCCTGGATGTCCTTGTTGCCTTGCAAGATATTCTCCATGACACTCAGCCCTTTGGCACGGTCAAAATCAGCAGGCTGCGATGCCACTACCTTAATACCTTCCTTGTTGTCTACCGCGTCGTGGAAGCCTTGGCCGCGGTCGCGAGCAGCAGATGTTCCGGCGATGCCTTGCAGCTCGACGATGTTTCCTTTTCCGCCCAGTTTTTCCAGGATGAACTCGCCCGCCATTTTACCGCCTGCCGCGTTGTCGGAAGCGATGTGGGATACCACCTGTCCGCCTTCTGCCGCACGATCAACAGTGATGACCGGAATATTGGCTTTGTTCGCTGCTTCGACTGCGGTCACGATCGCTGCGCTGTCGGTCGGATTGATCATCAGGACGCTGACTTTTTTCTGGATCAAGTCCTCGACGCCGCTGATTTGTTTCGCTGTATCATCCTGCGCGTCGACGACCAGCAGCTCGACGCCGGCTTCCTTCGCCGCTTTTTCTGCCCCTTCTTTCAAGGATACGAAAAACGGGTTGTTCAAGGTGGATACGGCCAGACCGATTGTCACCTTACCGTCAGTATTGCCTGTCGATTGCTCCGGTGTATTGTTCTCCAAATTGGACGTAGTAGAACAGCCAGCCAAAACACCAAGCACCAGAGATGAAGCCAGTGCCATTTTCAAAAACTTTTTCATAAAAACCATCCTCCTTGTTTTCTCGCTGTCTATTTCTTTGCTTTAGATCGGTCGATCAATACTGCCAGCAAAATGACCGCCCCTTTGACTACAGACTGGTAAAAAGAGGAAACATTCAGCAGATTGAGACCGTTATCTAACACACCGATGATCATCGCGCCAATCAAGGTACCGACGATCCAACCATTTCCCCCGGACAAGCTGGTGCCCCCGAGTACGACCGCCGCGATAGCGTCCAGCTCGTAGGAAGTACCTGCTGTCGGCTGAGCAGAATTGAGCCGTGACGTGAGGATAACCCCGCTGATCGCGGCAAAAAGACCGCTGATCGCATACACCATGACTTTTACTTTGGACGTGCTGATTCCAGACAGGCGGGTCGCTTCTTCATTGCTCCCGAGTGCGTAGACATGACGTCCAAACGTCGTATGGCGCAAGATAAAATACAAGATCGCAAAAGAAATCAGCATCCAGATGACAGGCATCGGGATCTCCAGGAAGAAGCCCTTCCCGAGAATGGCGAAATCGGGGTTAAGCCCGGTGATGGGTCTTCCTTGGGTATAGACCAGTGTCAGACCGCGGAAGATCGTCATCGTCGCCAGTGTCGCGATAAAGGGGGCAACCCTTCCTTTGGAAATCACGACACCATTGATCGCTCCCATCACGGCACCTGCCAACAGACCGATGAGGATGGCGAGCCAGGTATCCATGCCGCCCGCCATCAAGCCTGCTGTAATCGCACTTGATAACGCCAGGATGGAACCGACAGACAAGTCAATGCCCCCCGTCAGGATGACAAAGGTCATCCCGAACGCAATCAGGGCGTTAATCGAAATCTGACGCAGCACGTTGAAAATATTGCTTACAGTCAAAAAATCGTTCGTAATAATCGACAAGACGATCACAATGAGTGCCAGCCCCAATAAAGGGCCCATTTTTTTCAAAAAGTTAAACGGCATGACTCTTCCCTCCTGTCGCCGCATGCATGATCAATTCCTGTGTCGCCTCTGCGCGGGTGAACTCTCCGGTGATCCGTCCTTCATGCATGACCAGAATCCGATCGCTCATTCCGAGCACCTCTGGCAGCTCGGAGGAAATCATCAAAATGGCTACCCCTGATTTGGCGAGATGATTCATAATGTCATAAATTTCCTTTTTCGCCCCAAT
>DASQMM010000348.1:0-2376 GCA_035645495.1 Brevibacillus sp.
GATAATCACTAGCACGCTGGTCAGGTACGAGTTGACCAAGAGGGGCAATGCGGCCGCGCCGATGACACCTAAGAGCAGCAATCCCCATCTTTTCATGCCGACTGCTGCAGGTTTGTGAACTTGCACGATTCTTTCCACGTAAGCACTCTCCCCTTACACCCGTTTTCCGCTTTTGGCTCCGACAATTCCCTGAGGGCGGAAGACGAGAACCAGGAGCAAGATCAAGAACGCGATCGCATCCTTGTATCCGGATGAAATTAACCCTGCACCCAAGGATTCAGCCAGCCCGAGCAGCAAACCGCCGATGACCGCTCCAGGAATGTTGACCAGTCCGCCGATGGTCGCCGCGACAAAGCCTTTGAGCCCGATCATCATGCCCATGTCATAAGTAGCCAAAGACACAGGCGCAATGGCCACTCCCACGATTCCTGCCAAAGCAGCTCCGAGACCAAATGCCAATAAGGCCATGCGATTCGGAGAAATTCCCACTAACCGGCTGACTTCACGATTCATCATGCAGGCACGCAGTGCAGAACCCGTCATCGTCTTCTCAAAGAACAGATAGAGAAGGACCATGCTGACCAGGGTGATGCCTGCGATAAAAAAATCTTGTCGCGGAATGTAGGCTCCCAAGAAGTGGACAGGCTCACCTGAGAGAAAAGCCGGCAATGTTAGTGGGTTGCTGCCGAAAGTGATCTGGGCGATCCCCCGCAGAGCGGTAGAGATTCCGATCGTAATGATAATCAATACGACTTCACTGCTAAATCGCGCTGGATGCAAAGCGATCTTTTGGACAATTGCGCCTACAGCCGCTGCTACCAATATCGAAACAATGCAAGCGAGCCAAAGCGGACATCCCGCAGACACAAGCGATGCAGCGCTCATCGCCCCCACCATGACGAATTCACCTTGGGCGAAATTGATCACTCCGTTTACGTTGTAGATGGTGACAAAACCGACAGAGATCAGCGCGTAGATTCCGCCTACGGTAAGCCCTGATACGATTAATTGAATCAAGTCCGCTCCAGACATTCTCGATCCTCCTATTTCGCGATCACCCATTTGCCATTTTGAACCTGCAGGATGATGACATCCTCCGGTTTCAGACCCGTATGATCATTCGGGCTCATGTTGAAAATTCCAGTAGCGCCTACTAAGCCTTGAATCTTTTCGAGGTTGTCGCGGATAGATTGCCGAGTGACATTCTCTCCAGACATCTCGATCGCTTTGGTCACGAGCAGTGCGGCATCGTATGCCATCCCGTCGATTGGACTCACACCTGTTTGGAAGCTGCTCTCATAGTCCTTGACGTATTTGGTCAACAACGCTTGTTGCGGATCGTTGCTATCGAGCTGATCGGCAACCCATACCTTCCCGGAGGCGATATAGGTTCCCTCTGCTGCCTCTTTCCCCGCCAGATCGATAAAGGCATTGGCACCGGCACCTGCGCTGTAGATCAACATTTGATCCATTTTCAACTCCCAAAAGTTGCGGTTCACGATAGAAGCAGATGGAGGAATGGCCCACACGATGATGGCATCTGGATTTTTGGCTTTGATGTTGGTCAGTTGGGGTTTCATGTCCTTGTCACCCGCGCCGAATTTTTCGGCGGCGATGATCGCGATCCCCTCTTCCTTGGCATGGGATTCAAAGGCTTGTTTCCCGCTTTCTCCATACGCATTGTTCATGGACAGGAATGCGACCGATGTTTTTCCTTTTTGCTTCAGGAAAGACACGATGCTTTTTGCAATGTCCTGGTTGTTGCTTGGCGTTTTAAAAATCCACTCGCGTTCGTTCACCGGACTTGTAATCCCATCACCAGACCCGACGGATACGAGCGGTACCTGCTGCTGGGTTACGTATGGCACGATGGGCATCGTCGTGGGAGTTGTACCACCCCCAATAATGGCCAACACCTGATCCTGCTCCACCATTTTCTTCGCGACGATCAATGCCTGTGTCTCACTGGATTCGTTGTCGTAGACGATGAGCTCGATCGGTACGCCGTTGATGCCGCCTTTTTCGTTGATCTCCTTCACGAGCATCTCGATTGCGTTCTTTTGCGGGACACCCCAGACGGATGAGCCCCCGGTCAACTCCAGATCCACCCCAATCTTATACGCTGATCCCCCAGCTCCCCCCTCTGTCTTCACCGTCGAGCTGCCGCAACCCAATAAGCTGGCGACAAGAGCTAGACTGAGCCATATTCCCAACTTTTTGCGAAGCTTCATACGAATCCCCCTTTGGTTTTTGGCAATAAAAAAACCAGTAGCAATCGAAAGCGAATGTGGAGCCCTGATTACGGTGCTCCTCCGCTTTTGATTTCTACTGGTGTTTTATCCACTTGCTAGGAACAGGTTTTCAGGCCAATTCCCC
>DASQMM010000349.1:0-7129 GCA_035645495.1 Brevibacillus sp.
GGGAAAAATTTCTCTGGTACACTCACCCATCTAACGGCAGGCCATATAGTGTTATTGTGAGTTTTTGCGAGGAGGTGAAGCAATGGCTGTCATAAAGGTGAATTCGGGAGATGTGGATTTGTTGGCACGATTGATCCGCGCGGAAGCGGAGGCAGAGGGAGAGCTAGGCATGCTGATGGTCGGAAATGTCGGGGTAAATCGGATTCTTTCTAATTGCCTGGACTTTAAAAATATCCGCTCCATGCGAGACATGGTGTTCCAGTCCCCTGGAGGTTATGAAGCCGTGCAAAAATCGTACTTCTACCAGCGCGCCCGAGACAGGGAAAAACGACTGGCCAGACGTACGATCAACGGGGAACGGACGCATCCCGCATCAAACGCGCTCTGGTTTTTCCGCCCGGCGGGCAATTGTCCCCCCACCTGGTATAATCAATCGAATTCTGGCCGTTATAAAGCTCACTGCTTCTTCGTACCGTCGCGACAAGATTGTCCACGTGTTTTCTAGAGAACAGATTGTTAAAGGAGCGAGTTCATCATGAGTCAACAAATGCCTTTCAATCCTTATACCCAATACGGATACGACATGTATCCTTCCGCCCAGTATCCGTTTGGTTTCCAACAACAGCCGCAAGCTCAGCAGCCGCAACTGGTTCCCATGCAGCCCGGCGGTTCGATGATCCCTGGTATCCCCTTTATGCCCGGGCAACAACCAGTTGTCGAGGAGTCCTATATCGAAAACATCCTGCGTCTGAATCGCGGAAAAGTGATCACTGTGTATCAAACGTTTGAAAACAACACCCAATGGAATGCAAAAATTTTCCGTGGCGTACTGGAGACTGCCGGCCGCGACCATATCATTCTGAGCGATCCCCAAACCGGCAGACGTTACCTGCTGCTCATGGTGAACACCGATTACATCACCTCAGATGAAGAATTGAACTACATCCCTCCTCAAATCCCTGGTATGCCCCGTTAAGCAGATAGATTCACAGCGAAGCCACTCCCGCCTGCCTGTAAGAACGCAGCGAAGGAGTGGCTCCTGCATGTTTTCAACCGATTACTTGCGCTTTTCCTGATTGTACCCCCGCTTATTGTAGGGCTTTACCTTGTCGAGCCACTTCTCCTCCAGCTTTTCCAAGGCGTCGCTCACTTGAAAGCCGGGCTCGTTTTTTTCTTCCAATACTTCCAGGACTTCAAATTCAAAGGCTTCTGCGCCCCATTCTTCCAGATCCTTTTGCAGCATGGGATTGGGAAAGGTCCCCTGCTGAAGCATGAATTTTTTTCCATTCATCGTCTTCAGATTTGGGCTGCTCAGGATCAGGACTTTTCCGTTCTTCACGTTTTTGATCTGATATACCCCTGCCTGCGGCTTGGTTTCTTTATACTGCATTTTTAAGACTTGTCTTCTGTCCATTTCGGCCTCCCCTTCTTCCTGCTCCCTTGTCTGATGAAGCCAATAGCTGCTGCCATCCGCTTCCCGATCCAGAAGGCCAAAATCGACGAGATACCGCCGCACCGTCACATAATCCTCATAGACGGCCTGCAGAATTTCATTCACCTCTGGTTCGGTATACAGTCGTTCCGGATCAAAACGCTTCGCAATCTCCTCGAGAACGACCTTTTTCTCCTTTTGCTTGCGCGGGAGCTTGATCAGCTGTCCGTTGCTTTGATCCGGCAAATATTTGGCCAGGACAGCCTTACGTTCTTCCAGCACGGCAGTAGACTTCCTACTTCCTTCGCGTCCGGACAGAGAAGGCCGTGCATCAGCCTGGTGATCCCGTTCCTTCAACAGCTCCATCATGACCAGAAAGACCTTCGCTTGCCGCTCTTTTTCTTTCAATACAAAGCGGTGGTTGCGAATGGTGGATGTACTCCCGATACCTGTCTGCTTCTGTACCTCACTATCGCTCAATCCCTGATAAAACAGCCGCAGCAGCGTGATTTGATGCTCCGAAAGTCCCGTCAGCTTTTTGTCCAAATGGCTCAAGTGCAAGAATACAGAGCCATGTTCCTGCTCGATATGATGGCGCATGTAACGTCGTGCGTCGTAGAAAAGGCCGTCTACCGGATAAATGACGCCTTGTTCTGCTTCTTGGCCACAGAGCAGGCAGAGGATGCGATCCTGGCGTTCTACAAAGCCCTGTTTCTGTTCTGCGGAAGTGGCGGACCAAAAATCATCTAGAACACTCATTAATAAACACGTCCTGACATGGTTTGTTTTTATATAGATAATATAACATTTCGTTTGTATATATTCAATATCAATAAAAGCATATTATTTTCTCGCACACACATGGGGCCAATCATCAAAAAAAAACTCCGCGCCATTGGCGCAGAGCTACTCCTCTTCATTCGGCTCATCTTGAGATTGGGCCATTTCCATTAAAAACTGGCGGCGATCTCCCTTCCAGAAGCGGCCACTACTTGGCAATTGCTTGTTGCGGTAACGAATGGCCAGACGGTTTACCAGTCGATTAATTTCCAAATGTTGTGATTCTTCCATCGTAAAACGGACTGCATATTCATAATAGTCGTTTTCCCAGGGTACGCTGCGGACCACATGACCATACATGGTCAGAGGCTGTGAACAAAGCTCTGTCTCGAATTGAAGGACAAGTTGATCACTGGCGGGCATTTTCAGATGAGACAGAAAGCGCAGACCACCTGCACCTATATCTTCAATCAGGACCGTGGTGCTGCCTATTTCCATCGTCTTGCCTTTGACAAGCACAATTGTCATCTCTGCACAGAGCGGATGCTCCAGTCTAAGTCGAAAATATTCCCGCTGATGTTCTACTAGCACGCCATTCATACACTCACCTCTTTTCAACAGAAAAACGCCTGTTCACCCGGGTCCAACTTTGCCTACTTCTTCTTGGGGTGATGCATATCCTCTTTTTTTACCTTGTAATTCTCCCAGAGGTATCGCAAATCGTGTTGGTAGGAGTCATGCTTTTGCAAACGGAAGAGGAGTTCGACTACAAACCAGACCACAAGCAAGAAACCAAAAAAGACTACCAAGGTTAAATAGATCATTTCAGCCTTCCCCCTTTTTACCATCGTATGGGGGAAGCCGTCTAAAGATACGGGAAAGCGATTACATTGTGTCAATTTTGTGAAATTCCGCTTAGAACGGAGTCGTGCACACCGGTTTTTGGGGGATGTAGAACAGACGTTCCAGCCACGGCAGAGCAGATTCGTTATCCAGCTCGACCAACCCGTAGGTGTGCAGCTTGCTAATATTGACGACTCCCATCAGCAAGGAAGAAAGCTCGGAAATGTCCATCCGCAGTTCAACATCCGCCTCTCCTGTGTCTAGCACTTCCGGGAGTCCTTCCGTAAAGTGAATTAACCAGGATCCCTCATTCTCTGATAGAAAGGAGTCGCGAATCGTCAGTCGAACGACGCCACTCTCCTTGTTGAAACTACGTCGCGAGAGTTGTTTGAAAAAGAGCGGCACGTCGATGATTCTGTGCATTAGTCCGACTCCGGACACATTGCTTTCGTGATAGACGCTCGGCAATAGATTGGCGGTGCCGTTGCCAGGGTCCTGGAGCAGCAGGTGAAAATCCTCGTCGTGTACAGTCAGGATGATGCGCTGCACCTGATCAGCCTGGCTGTGCAAGAAGGAGAGAAGCTGCCCGAGTGCATCCCGATTCTCATAGTAAAATTCCTTGACGATCATATGGTTGAACATGCGGTTTTTCTCATGCCCATTCTGGAACTGAAAGGCGAGGTAGCCGCTGATCTTTCCTTCTTCCCTGCAGCCTACCACGATCAGTTCAGGCTGCTCCAAGAATACTCGCAGCCCACGCTCTCTCCTAACCATCATGCCGTGTGTTTTGCGCACGATTCGCTGATAGCAGGCGAGAATCTCCTCTCGATCCTCCACCCCCAGGTACACCACCTTGTCCTTGCCTGTGTAAGGCAGGCTGGACGGCAGGACCTGGTATTGATGGATTTTGGTGCTCATGCCGAACCCCATCTTTTTATAGAAGTCTACACGGAATGGATAGAGCGAGACCAGACTGACGCCGCGGTCGTGATAAGATTTGAGGAAATGAAGAATCATTTGCTTGGCAATCTTTTCTTTCTTGTGCAAAAGATCCACCGCAACCAGTCCGATCCCGCCAGTCAACAGCTTGGTTCCGTGGACATTCATGTAAAAATCATCCCAACGCATGATTCCTGCCAGCTTTCCATCCCGGTACCAACCGTGGAAGCTGGCATACGGGTCGTTTTGCAAGGTATCCTTCACACGTTCCATGAACCGCATTCTGCCCTCGGGAGCCAACAGATTGCTCCCCGGATAAGCCATAGCAGCGATTCGTACCATTTCCTCGACTTCTTCTGCCGTTACTGGACGAATTTCTTCATACATTCTTGACACACCTGCCCCCTGGAATCGTAGTAGCTACAAAAAAATGGTAACGAATACCAGGGGGTTCGGCAAGCAGAATTCTTTATTTTTTGGCAAGAACTTGCTGCTTGTCCATCTTGTTCAAGACGATCGCCAGAAAGAGACTGCATACGGCAAGAAGCAGGGTTCCGGCGAAGACAACATGGACCCCGGATGCCAGCACTTCTCGCACCTCACTCAACTGCTCCGCTGAAATCGTCCCGGATTCAAAGGAGGAGCCCAGATTGCTGTGTCCGCTCCCAATCGTCACCAGGTTGAACACCATCCCGAAAATGGCAGCGCCAAACGTCTGGCTGAAGGTCCCCGTGAAGGTGTTGAGCGCGACAGCTGTCCCGCGCTGTTCGACCGCAACGGATGCCTGAATTTTGACCATGACGATCGGTGTAATCAAGCCCATCCCCAATCCAATCATCCCAACGCCCACGTAGATCAGGAAGTCTGGAGAGCTCTCTGACAGCCAGAAAAGAAGGGAAGCCGCCACTGTGAGAACGGCTGTGCCTGTGATGATCAATTGCTCTGCGCGAAGACGTCCAAGCAATTGTCCCGAAAGGACAGCTCCCAATGTCCAGCATACCGACATCGGCGTCAAGACGAAGCCTGCCACTGTCGCACTCTCTCCCAGCACGCCCTGCGTCCAGATGGGCAGATAGACGACAAGACTGATGACGATACCGTTGATGACCAAACTCAAAAGGTTAATCATGGAGATATTTCGATTGGTAAATAGGGTCAGTGGAATCATCGGTTCTGGTGACTTCTTTTCGACGTAGAAAAAGAACAGAAACGAGATCAGACTGAAACCGATCAAGGAAAGAATCGTAGGATTCAGCCAGCTTTGATCCTGGCTTCCCGTAAGCAAGGCGTACAGCAGGGCAATCGTTCCGACGGAGAAGATCAGCGCCCCGGCGTAATCGATATGTCGCTTGGTTTTGCTGGACTTCTGTTCCTTGTAATATAAGACGAGCATCAAGAAAGAAATCAGGCCAAAAGGCAAATTCAGAAAAAAGATATAGCGCCACGAGACGGTATCGACCAGAAAACCGCCGACCAGAGGACCTGCCACACCGGAAAAGCCCCATACGGCACTGATCCAGCCCTGGGATTTGGCCCTGGCAGACAGGTCCGTGTACAGATCGCCGATGATCGTCATCGTAATCGGCATGACTGCCCCTGCTCCAAGGCCCTGAATCGCCCGGAAAATAATTAATTGCTCCATCGTCATCGCAATTCCGCAAAGCGCAGAGCCTGCCAGAAAGATACCGATACCGATCAAAAATATTTTTTTACGCCCGAAAAGATCTGCCAGCTTTCCGTAGATCGGGGCGGAAACAGCCGTCGCCAGCATGTAAATCGCGTACACCCAGCTCACTTGCTCGAAGCCGGATAATTCACTTGTAATTCGCGGTACGGCTGTGCTTACAATCGTGCCTTCCATTGCGGCAAGAAATGTAGCAAGCATCAGCGCCATCATGATTTTAACTCTCATACGTAACTCCTCTCTCGGTACAAACCACCCCAAAGCCCCGCCCTATGCTCGACCCCCGAGTCGTTGCAGCGCGGTGAATACCTGATGGTAATAGTGGGGCTCATGGGCAACAAAATCGGATAGCCCAACCTCCAATGCGCAATCCCGAGCTGTACCATCCTCCTGCAACAGGAAGCCGCTCGCTTGTATATTTGTGGTTTTCCCTACAAAAAGGTCCACAATCTCGTCCAACTTTACCCAGAGAAGGCCTACAACCTCTTCCTCCTGAAGCTCGTAGTCGGATAAGGGCTGGTCGCATTCGTAGAGATAGACATGGCACATCTCCTTGTCCACGATCTGCGGTCCCGTCATCACATCCCGGATGACACCGACAGGAGACAGCGCTTCATAAGCGACATGAAGCCCCAGCTCTTCTGCAAGTTCGCGAACGCCATCCTCCGGTCTCTCCCCTGCCAAAAGGTGTCCAGCCGAAGTGATGTCCAGAAGGTTGGGGCAAGTGTCTTTCTCTGGATGCCGTTTTTGAAAAAGCAGGTGGATTTGCTCCCCCGCCCTGCGATACAGCCAGCAGTGAAACGTCTGGTGCCAGTCCCCTACTCGATGTACTTCGCTTCTGGGCTTGACGCCAATGTGCCGGCCTTGCTCATCATAAATATCGAGTTTTTCCCCTAGCATCTGTTCTCCTCCACACCTATCTGCTCTTCGTCTTACTACGTTAACAGCCCACCCGTGAAAAATCTATAAAAATGAACGAAAAAGGCACAGTTCCCTCATGCAAGCAAGGGAACCCGTGCCTTTATTGGATAGAGATGTCTACTCCGTTACCTTCACCGACCAGCCAAATTCGTCTTCGACCACACCGTACTGAATTCCTGTCATAGTGTCGTACAGCTTTTGCGTCAACTCTCCAGTCTTCGCTTCGTTGATCACCATTTTATGTTCGTTCCAGCTCATCTCGCCGACTGGAGAAATAACAGCGGCAGTACCGGTACCGAATGCTTCCTCCAGCTCACCGTTCTGGTAAGCCTGGAACAAGTCTTCCATGGAAATGCGCTTCTCGACGACAGTCACACCCCAAGCCTTCAACAATTGGATGGTAGAATCCCGCGTGATCCCCTCGAGAATGCTTCCGTTCAGCATCGGTGTCCATACTTCCCCTTTTACCTTGAAAAAGACATTCATGCTGCCTACTTCTTCGATATATTTGGTCTCAATGGCATCCAGCC
>DASQMM010000350.1:0-2826 GCA_035645495.1 Brevibacillus sp.
TCGAAAATCTTCGCATCGAGCGTGCAAAAGCCAAAGCCGCTGCTGCTGCTGCTGAACAACAAAAATAATGACGGGCATTTGCCTATCAGCATGAAAAGACCACCGGCAACCGCCGGGTCTTTTCATTTCAAGCACCAAAAGATCAAGATGAGGTGATCGCAATGTCCGTAACGCAAGTAGGGTCGCTTACCATCCACTATCGGTCAGAAGGTGAGGGCATACCTCTTGTCCTTCTGCATGGCTTGGGCAATAACTCACAGTCCTGGGCGAGACAGTACGCCGGGCTGCAAAATGATTTTCGCGTGATCGGCTGGGATACCCCCGGCTATGGCCAAAGCTCCGATCCCGATCCGGAATTCCGCACCTTTGGCGAGCTGGCCGAAATTCTCAAAGGTTTTCTGGATTCGCTCGGCTTGGACAAGGTATACTTGCTGGGTCACTCCATGGGCAGCACATTGGCGATGGAGTTCGCTTCCAAATATCCGCAGTATTTGAAAGCCTTAATCCTGGCTGCAAGTACCCGCGGCGGTCGCGTCAATCCGGATACCAACGAGCAAAAACTGAAGAATCGTCTCCATAATATAGAGAAACTGCCGCCAGAAGAGCTGGCAGAACTTCGCACGCCCGCGATGTTTTCGCCTCATGCCGCACCAGAGCTGGTCGCAGAGGGCAAACGAATCATGTCCCAGGTGCGACTGGCCGGTTACCGCTCGGTAGCGTATTCGCTGTACAACGCGGATCAAACCCCGCTGCTCGCATCGATTCAAATGCCTACCCTGCTGATCTGCGGTGAGGATGACAAGGTGACGCCCGTGCCGGAATCGCAAATCGTGCACCAAGGCATCACCGGCTCTACCCTGGAGCTGGTCCCACGGGCTGGGCATTTGGTCTATATGGAACAGCCTGAGACATTCAACTCGCTCGTTCGCTCGTTCATTCTGGAGCACGAACAGGCGGCACAGAAGGGGGAAGCCTGATGAAAATCGGAATCATCGGCGGAGGAAGCATCGCGACCTTCCTCTTGCAAAGCATCAATGTCGAGCGGGTACTGCCCAACAGCACGGTCAAGTCTGTCCTGCTCCGGCGTCCTGAAGTAGCGGAAGAGTGGGAGAGCCGCTATGGAATCGACGGTTATCAGGACTTGAACGCATTTTTGGACTCGGGCATTGACGTTGTCGTAGAAGCAGCGACGGTCCAAGCTGTGCATGAGTATGCAGAAAAGGTCATCGCAAAGCGAAAAGATCTGGTTATTATCAGCGTAGGCGCACTGGTCGATCAAAAGCTCTATGAAAATCTCCAGGAAGCATGCCGTCAGACCGGTACGCGCATCATGCTGCCTTCTGGGGCGATAGGCGGTCTTGATGTGATTCATTCCGCTTTTGCCTCCGGGCAGTTGGATTCTGTTTCCCTGACCACCCGCAAGCCGCCGCTTTCCCTGATTGGACGAGAGGTGGAGGCAGAGGAAGTAGTCTTTGAAGGCACAGCGACAGAAGCAATCAGCAAGTTCCCGAAAAATATCAACGTTGCGATCGTATTGTCGTTGGCTGGTCTCGGCAGTGACAAAACAACCGTCAAAATTGTCGCAGATCCGCAGGCGACGAAAAACACGCATTGTATCGAGGCGACTGGCGCTTTTGGCCGGATGAGCATCCAATTGGAGAATGATCCGATGCCAAGCAATCCGAAAACAAGCTATCTCGCAGCTCTGAGTGTGCTCTCTTCCCTAAAGAAGAAAACGGAATACATTTCGATCGGATAAGGAAAGACGGCTTCGCCTGTAAGCAGGGCGAAGCCGTCTAAGCCTAAAAGTTTCCAGTTCGCACTTGTTACGTGACCACAAGAAAGACTACAATAGGAGAGACCGCCTATTGCACGTTTGCTAGTGAAAGGAGTAACAAGCGCTTATGTCGAAACCAGAAAAAGACCGCTATCTCTCCAATTCCCTGATCAGAGGATTGGAAATATTACGAATGTTCGATGCCTCGACACCGACATTGAGCCTGGTCGAAATCGCCGCCAAGATGGGCGTAAGCCGGACGGTTCCGTTCCGCTTTCTATACACGCTGCAGCATTTGGGGTACCTCTACCAGGATGAAGTCACCAAGCGTTATCAGCTGACTCCGAAGGTTATGGATCTGGGCTTTGCCTATCTGAATACCATGCAGCTCCCCGATCTTGCACGCCCTTACCTGGAGAAGCTGCGCGACCAGACAGGGGCCTCAGCGCATATGGGCATTCTCGATGGAAATGAAGTGGTCTACGTCGCGCGTGCGGCTACCAGCACCAGCTTTTCTACGTTGAATGTGATGATCGGCTCCCGTCTGCCAGCACACGCCACCTCGATGGGGAAAGTCCTGCTTGCCTTTTTATCGGAGGAGAAAATGCAGGCGTTAAGCGAAAATACGAATCTCCCATCCTTCACCACCCAGACCAAGACCATGTTGCTTGATCTGAAAAAGGAGCTGGAGGAGATTCGGAAAAAGGGCTATGCGATCAGCAAGGAAGAATTCGAGATTGGCATATGCTCGGTAGCGGTTCCGATCTTTGATCGCGATGGCGGTATTCTGGCCGCGATCAACGTAGCGGCGCCGACTAGCGTACTGAACCCGGACATGCTGGAATCACAGGTAGTTCCCGTGATTTGCGAAACGGCAAAAGCTCTGTCCGGCTATGCCAGGTAAAAAGCATTCGTTCATAAGGAAGAGGCCGTTGTCACGAGAGTGCTCAGCGGTCTTTTTTATGAGACGAAGAAATCCCCCACTTCAAGGGGGATCCTCAGTGGGGGAGCGACCATCCAGCAGCCTAATAGCCGTCTGTCTTGTGACC
>DASQMM010000351.1:0-1614 GCA_035645495.1 Brevibacillus sp.
ATTCATTATCAAAAAAATTGAAGAGGACGGATTTATCCGCGTAGAGCGTCTGGGAGGGATCCCGGAAAAAAGCATGCTGGGTCAAACCGTAATCGCCGAAACGCCAAATGGCCGCATCACGGGCATGATCGGCACGAAATCACATCATTTGACCAAGCCGGAGGAGAAGTTCAAGCTGCCGCAGGTGCAGGAGGCGTATCTCGATTTTGGCTTTCGCAGCAAGCATGAAGCATTGGAAGCCGGCGTCCACGTCGGAATGCCGGTTGTCTACGCCAGGCAATTTTTCCGCCGCCAATCCCTTGCCTTCAGCAATGCCATCGACAACAGAGCGGGTTGTCTGATCCTGCTTGAACTGATCGACCGGCTTGTCGGCAAAACGCTGCCATGTGAAGTGGTCATTGTCTTTTCCGTGCAGGAGGAGTTTAATCTGCGCGGTGTGATCCCGGCTGTGAGGGCGGTCAATCCCGATGTCTCGATTACCCTGGATCTGGTCGTAGCTGCCGATACACCAGACCTCATGGGAACTGCTGATATCCGCTTGGGGGATGGTCCCTGCCTGAATCTGTACAGCTTCCACGGCCGGGGGACGCTCGGGGGTTTGATCCCCAATCCAAAGCTGGTCAGCTTCGTGAAAAAAGTAGCGGATGAGGAAGATGTCACTCTCCAATACTCTACGTTCATGGGCGGGCTGACAGATGCGTCGTTCAGCCAGCTGGAGAACGCCGGGATTCCGATGATCGATCTGGCCTTTCCTACCCGCTATACACACGCGCCTGTGGAAGCAGTTGATCTGAATGATTTGTCTGAGCTGATCAGACTGCTGGAAAAGCTGGTTCCCGCTTTTCATGCCGGAGTGGATTTGAAGAGGGGTTAAACAAGGGGGGAGGCTGCTAAGGTGACAGAAGATGCACGTGTAGTTTTGATCACTGGTGCCAACAGAGGGATCGGTCTGGCGATAGCCCGCAGATTTCGCCAGGCAGGGGATCGCATCGTCATCTTGGATATGGCAAATGAACCGAGCCCGGAAGCGGTGGAAGTGACCGTAGACGGGGGCTATTTTGCCTGCGACGTGACCAATAAAGCTGCAGTAGACGCAGTGATGGAACGCGTTTTTGCGGAATACGGCTTTGTCGATGTGCTGGTGAACAATGCCGGGGTACAGCGAAGAAAAGAGTTTCTGGAGACGACAGAGGAAGATTTTGATCTGATTTTCAACGTAAACGTCAAATCCATTTACCTGGTGTCGCAGCCAATCGTTCGGCGCATGATCGCCAGGGAGCGCGGCTGTATTCTGAATATGGCCTCGATGGGCGGCAAATGGGGAGGAGCCGACGAGTCTGCCTACTGCGCGAGCAAGGCAGCTGTCATTGAATTGACGAAAACGATGGCGATGGCACTCGGCCCCCACAACATCCACGTCAACAGCGTGTGTCCGGGAATCATCATGACCGAAATGGCGAAGACGCTTTCTGCCGAGGTTCTGGAGGCCTGGCGGGAGAAATCTCCTCTGGGTCGTCTCGGTTCGCCTGAGGAAGTGGCGGATGTGTTTTATTTCCTGAGCTCGCCTGCTGCCCGTTATATGACCGGACAGGCGATAAACGTGACAGGTGGCAT
>DASQMM010000352.1:0-2132 GCA_035645495.1 Brevibacillus sp.
CGCTACCATCGCCGAACTGAAATAAAGGCGGAGGAGAAGCTATGGGGGATCTTCTAAACAATCCATACTTTGCGACAGCAGCCAATTATGCGGTGACGGGATTGGCGATGATCGTCTTTTTATCTCTGTTTGAGCTGGTTACTCGCTACCAGGTATGGGAGGAGTTAAAAAAAGGAAACCTTGCCGTTGCCATGGCAACAGGAGGTAAGATATTTGGGATTGCCAATATATTCCGCTATTCGATTTCTGAGCATGTCTCGATTGGGCAATCGCTGATCTGGGTGACGTTTGGCTACGTGTTGCTGCTCATCAGCTATTTTATCTTCGAGTTTATGACACCCAGTTATAAGATTGACGATGAAATCGCCAAAGGAAATCTGGCGATCGGCTTTATAGCCATGATGATCTCGATCGGATTTTCCTACGTGATCGGTGCCAGTCTCGTGCGATAGTGGGTGGAGTCCCGCATCGGGTTGAACCTCGAGGAAATCGAGAGTATAATAATCCATTGGCAGAGCCTGCGGGACACATCCAAGAGATTCGCATGAATAGGGACTCGGCGTTTGAATCGATGCTGATTATTTGGTTGGGGAGGAGCGCGTCGTTGGAAACCTTGTACAAGGTGCTCATTGTGATGTGTGCACTGTTTATCATTGCAGGCGTTTACTACCTGATGTAACCGATGCCAGACAATACTTGCGCTTCAAAGCGCAGTTATATGACAAGAGAGAATAAGAAAGAGGAGATACGCAATGACACAGCCTGTACGCGTCGCTGTTGTGGGATTGGGGTTTGTCGGTTTGCCGTTGGCCTTGACGTATGCCATGAAAGGGGCCAAAGTCGTCGGGATTGATGTATTGCCCCGTGTCGTGGAAGAAATCAACGCAGCTAATTCCCACCATTTGGAATCCTATAAAGGTAAGACCTTGCGTGAGATCCTGCGCGAGCAAATCGACGCCGGTCGCTTTTATGCGACGACTTCTTATGAAGAGGCAGCGAAGGAAGTACAGCATTACATCGTGACAGCCGGTTTGCCAGTTCATAACGGTGACCCTGATCTGGAACCTTTGAAAAGATGTGCCCAGACATTGGGGAGCGTTTTGAAAAAAGGCGATACCGTGATGATCCGCAGTACGGTAGTCCCGGGAACTACCGAGGAAGTCATCCTGCCAATTCTGGAGGAAGCAAGCGGACTCGTTGCGGGGACTGATTTTTATCTGACGTATTGCTCGGAGCGAATCGCAGAAGGCCGCGCTTTTGAAGAGTTTATTCACATGCCGCTCGCCCTGGGGGGCATAAATGAAGCAAGTGCGCAAAAGGGCTTGGAACTGCTTTCGTTCATCAGCGAGACAGAGGTGACGATTTCGGATATTCGCGTCGTCGAGACTGCGAAGGTTATCGAAAATATTCAGCGTGATGTCAATATTGCCATGGTTCAAGAATTTGCCCGCTTTGCAGAATCGTTTGGTATCGATACCTTTGAGCTGATTAAAGTAGCCAACACGCATACACGGGTAAATCTTTTGACACCGGGACCAGGCGTGGGCGGTTTCTGCCTCCCGAATGCACTCTACTATCTGCAGCCTAAAGCACGCGAGCTGGGCGTCTCCTTGCCGCTTCTGCAGCAGGCCCGTCAGATCAATGACGGAGTACCAAATGTGCTGGTTGATATGTTGGAACAAGCATTGAAGGAAAAAGGAAAATCGCTTGCGGGCAGTCGCGTAGCCGTTCTGGGATTGGCTATGAAGGACTTTTCCAACGACGATCGCGTCAGTCCTGTACATGACCTCGTGAATCGTCTTCAAGCCCGAGGCGTCGAAGTCACATCTTATGATCCGGCTGTCCCTACCCATTACGAACACAAGGCACAGACTCTCGAGGCAGCTGTAGCAGGTGCAGATGCCCTCATGCTGACCGCTGTGCAACAGGAGTTTGCTGACGCGGATTGGACAAGCCTGATCGCTAATATGGCAGATTCTCCTGTTCTTTTGGATACCAAAAACCGGATCCCACGCGAAATGGACCAAAAAGTAACGGTCGTCCGCATCTAAAAAGAAAAAAGCAAAACCTCGTCAATCGGTCGAAAAGCCACGGTTGACGAGGTTTTTTTCATTAGAAGAACTCTGCCCCGG
>DASQMM010000353.1:0-3312 GCA_035645495.1 Brevibacillus sp.
AATGGACGAGCTAGAGAAGCTGCATCCGGAAATCAACTTCCAAGTTATCGAAGAGAACATCAACAAGCAAAGGTCTTAACCAGGTGAACAAGAGCCTGTTTCTTCTCAGGAGACAAGTTCATGAATATCTGAACGAATTCCCGATCTTCTCGGGCGCGATCGTCATGAGCGGCGGTGCGGTAAGTCGGGAACCGTTCCTCAGTAAGCCCCAGTAAGTAATCAATGCTGGTATCAAACAGCAGCGCCATTTTGATAAGCATTTCAGGCTCCGGTTTGTTACGCTCATTCTCGTAATGACTGTACCGAGCCCTTGGAATCTCCAGTTTTTCCGCAATTTCATCTTGTGTACGAGATCCACGCAATTCCTTCAGTCTTTGACCTAACATGATAAGCCCTCCGATCAATGTGTACATGATTATCATTATAGATACATTTTGTATCGTTTTCTAGTGTTATTTTCACAATTTGTAGCTAGGGAGGTGTGCTATGAGGCGGGAAGCGTTAAAAAAAGCCCGATTGAATCGAAATCTGAGTCAGGCATCGGCCGCGCAAGCTCTCCATATCTCAGAAATTTATCTGAGAAAACTGGAAGCCGGGACCCGAAACCCGAGCAGGGCACTCAGTAAGCAGCTGGCGAAATTCTACGATAAATCAGAGGAAGAGCTGTTCCCTGATCTTTTTTAACGCCTGCGAAGATACAAAAAGTATCGCAGAAGATATAAAAAGTAACCTCGAAAGGAGGTGGTCTTGCTGAGATATACGGAACATCGTCTCGCAAGTTTCAAAAATCGATACAAATTTTATCGAACAGAAGTGAGGTGAGATCCTTGCCGCAGATTGAAGAAATCCGAATCACGGGGTTCCAGTCACATGTTTCGAGTTTCATCCGGCTGTGCCCAGGGTTGAACGTGATCACGGGACCGTCTGACAGCGGGAAGACGGCGATACTCCGGGCGCTCAAATGGGTAGCATTCGGGGAGCCCTCCGGGGAGGCGTTTGTGAACGAGGCTGTAGGGGAGGCGAAGGTAGAGATCCTGCTGGACACCGGCGTCACGGTAACAAAGACCCGCCGAAAAGGAAAGACGACCTATCAGTTGTCGACGATCGCGGAGCCCTTCGAAAAGGCGGAAGTACCAGAGGAAGTAAAGCAGGCTCTCGGGATCACCAAGCAGACATTCGGGGACTTCGAAACAGCGTTGAATTTTGCGTTCCAGCTGGAGGCGCCGTTCTTGATCTCTGAGACAGCGAGTGCGGGTGCCAAGATCCTCGGCAAGCTGGCCGGTACGGAAGTGGTCGACCTGGCAACAAAATCGGTCGCAAAGGATACCTACGCAGCGCGTCAGGAGCGCTCGCAGGCAGAGAAGGACATCGAGCGGATCGATGCACAGCTGCAGGAGTTCAACGACCTGGAAGTGCTCAAACAACAGCTGGAGGCCTGCGAGTACCTGGTCAGTGAGATCGACAAGGCGTACGACAAGAGCAAACGGCTTTCGGACTTCAAGATCACGCACTGGAACCTGACGAGACTGCTGGAGGAGCTGGGCGGACGCCTGGAAGAGCTGGCAGTAATCCCAGACTTGGAAGAAGACCTGCAGGACATAGAAAAAGCCCAGAAGCGCTACGACACGCTGCTGGACCTTTATCGCCAGTACGGAAAGGTTACCGCCACAGTAACAAGGCTTTCCGACGAACTGGACAGGTACCGGGAAGTAGACAACATTGCAGCAGAGGTGTCGATCATCGAAGCAAACAGCAAGAGGTTGTCTACTCTTAATATCTTACGCTCATCATATCAAAAACATTCAGATGATGTAAGTAGGGCGGCTGGCGTTCTTCATGCGACTAAGGACTTGGACGCTGCGGAAGCGGTCCTTCACAGTGTCGGGGGTTCAGCGGAACGCATTTCAAATCTGAGAACCCTGCAGGTACGACACACGGAGGCGCGCGCGGCGTTACAGCGTCAGCGTGAATGGGTCGAAATGTTCAGCAAGATCCCGGAAGCGGAGAGCCTGCTGCAGCAAGCGGAATCCAGCAGCAATCGCCTCGAATCATTGCGTACCCTACGAACCGTGTACGTCACGAAACAAAGCGCGCTGCAAAGCGCGGAGCGGCATCTTCAGGCTGCGGACGTTTCGGCAGCACAAGCGCAAAAAGAACTCGACGAGATCTGGGCGGGCATGACCGTGTGCCCGATCTGCGAACAACCAATAACGGGAGGTAATCACCGTGGACATTAATATGCGAATCAATCTGGCGAAAACCAACCTGCAAAAAGCGGCCACCGCAAAAACGGTAGCCGAAACCCAAAAAGCGAACGCCGAAGCACAGCTGAAGGAAGTCGAGCAGCAGATGATGGCAGAAGGCGTGACCCCGGATACGATCGGGGACGTAATCGCACAGCTGCAGTCTCAGGTCGAGCAGGATCTGCAGCGAGTGGAAAGTCTCATTCCGAGGGTGTGAATCATATGCAAAACATTACGAAAAACGAGATGTATGCTTTTGCTGTAAATAACGCCCTTATGGACCTGTTTGACCCTGATAGTGAAAATCATCAGTTTACCTTGGATGAGGTCGACGCAACCGAGTTTTTTATCGGATTGGTGAAGGGTTGCGGGATGGTTTACAACAAGCTGACCGGAGATCAAAAAAATTTTCTTCAGTTTACACATCTTTGTAACCAGCTTATTGTCCAGGACATGCTGGCAAAGAAAGGGGAGTGATCCCCATGTACGCCATCGACAAAGCAAAAGCCGATGTCAGACAAGCAGCCCAGCGGATCGCTGCCAAGGAAGGGCAGAAACAACTGCTGGAGAAGCAGCGAGCGGACGCCCTGCAGCGAAAGATGTTCGCGGAGGAGAAGCTCGGGGTTTATGACCTGGTGCAGATCCTCTTGCAGAAAACGAGCGACTTCGCCCGGCAGCAGGCAAAGACACGAATCGAAGAGATCGTCACCAGCGCCCTGTCAGTCGTGTTCGGGAAGGACTACCGGTTCGAAATCGAGCTCGACGTCAAAGGGAATCAGCCGGTCGCTGAGTACTTCCTCGAAAGCGAAGGGGTACGAACACAGT
Organism: Brevibacillus sp.; assembly: GCA_035645495.1. Taxonomy (GTDB): domain Bacteria; phylum Bacillota; class Bacilli; order Brevibacillales; family Brevibacillaceae; genus Brevibacillus. The sequence goes on from DASQMM010000353.1 coordinate 3,069, forward strand.
TGAAGCCGCCGGATTACGACCGGGGAGGCGGGGTGGCCGACGTGGTGAGCCTCGCGCTTCGGCTGGCGGTCGGGGAGTTGACCGGGGTTCAGGGGCCGTTGATGCTCGACGAAGTAGGGAAACATGTATCACAGGAGTATGCGCCGAATGTCGCCTACTTCCTGAAGGAGTACAGCGAGAAGTTCGGCCGTCAGATCGTGCTCATCACGCATAACGCTCACCTGGCAACGATCGGGGACGTGTC
>DASQMM010000354.1:0-4569 GCA_035645495.1 Brevibacillus sp.
TGTTCTGGTAAATTTCCATATTTACTCGAGCACTCTCCAATTTCTTCCCTCCTTTTCACTAAATAGGCCTATCAGGGAAATTTACATATGTTAATACGTCATCACAAGAAAAGCATTAACAATGAAAAGACCCGTATCGATCTGCGGGTCTTTTTTGGTAAAATTGAACGCAGAAGAAGGGGGTTACATGTTGGATACTTCTAAATTTCAATCATGGGTCAAAGAATATTACGAATCAAGAGGTTGGACCGAACTTGATATTTTTGTACGTATCGGTTTTTTAGCCGAAGAAACTGGGGAAGTAGCAAGGGCAATCCGAGCATTAGAAGTTGGTCGTGATCGACCTGATGAGGATGCCAGAACACCTGAAGAGTTGAAGCAGGAGCTAGTGGAAGAGTTAGGAGATGTTTTGGGTAACGTGATTGTGATTGCCAATAAATACGACATCCCCCTTGAAGATATTTTTGAATCTCATCGAAACAAATTGCAAAAACGCTATCAGGATAATCAATAGGATATTGCCCTGAAAAACAAGGACTACGATGTCCTTGTTTTTTTATGGACTCAGGTCGGTCTCTTTTCAAAAATAAAACACAGCGATTTTGGCATCCTATACCCAAGGAGGTGAGGCACAATAAAGTCACATGAGGTTATCTCATATGGTCAAGGGCAGGGAAGAAAAATTGATAAAAAGTACAGCAATTGAAAAAATACTGTGGAGTATTGCTCTACCGGGATTTGGTCAATTATTAAACGGAAAGTTTTTAAAGGGATTGACCCTACTTGGTCTTGAATTCATCATCAATCAGAAATCTCATCTAAATCAGATCATCATGGCGAGTTTTCAGGGAGAAATCCCGATAGCCATTCGCGTAACAGATTATCAGTGGCTCATGTTTTACCCGTGTCTGTACATGTTTGCAATCTATGATGCGTACCGGGATACCCTATCAGGTGATATTCCCCCCTACTCGTTTTTTCCATTTGCCTTCGCTGCCTTTTTCGCAACAATCGGTGTTATTTTTTCCCCTAATTTCCGTATTTTTGGAGTGTTATTGGGTCCTGTATGGTTACCGATCTTATTCTGCTTTCTCGGTATTCTCATAGGGAATGTTGTAAAGTTTGTTTGTAGAAACAAACTTCCTCCTCCAACTCATCCATAAATAGGAAACATATTTCAACCCTTTACTGGTGAGAATGTAAATCAGAAATTGTTCGACGGAGGGATTCTTTGTGGAAACGATAGTGGATGAGCAAACGAGTCGATTAGAACAATCCGATCTCTTGGCTCAAGAAAATCATGATAAATTATCTTCTGCCGAGCAAGGCAAGCTTTGGGCAACGTATGTTGGAAATACCATGTCGGTTTGCGTGTTGAATTATATGCTGAAACATGTTGAGGATCAAGAAATAAAAAACATTCTGGAACATGCCTTGCATTTGTCTGAACAGTTTGTTCAATCGACCCACCAGATCTTTGTTCAGGAAAAGTTCCCGATTCCGATCGGATTCACAAATGAGGATGTCGATTTAACTGCACCGAGATTATTTGACGATGAATTTTACCTGCACTACTTGAAATATGTTGCCAAGGCCGGAATTAGTATATACGGAATCGCAATTCCATTGGTAACAAGAGCGGATATTCGACAGTTCTTTACGAATTGTATGGACCAGACAGTGAACCTCATTAATCAGGTCACCACTGTCTTGCTGAAAAAAGGATTCTTAGTCAAGCCACCTTTTATTCCATATCCAGAAACAGTGGATTTTATAGACAAACACAGCTATCACAATGGGTTTTTTGGTCGAGTAAGGCCTCTGCAAGCCCTGGAGATCACACATCTTTACGATAACGTTGAAAACAATGCGACAAGCAAAGCGGTTTTGATTGGTTTTAGTCAGGTTGCAAAATCCAATCAGTCAAAGGCATATTTTCGCAGAGGGTTGGAGATTGCTACTAGCCACTACGAAACGTTCAGCGGTATCCTGCAGGAGGCGGGTTTGACTACTCCTTCCATTATTGATCAGTTGGTGACCACCTCCACTACTGCCCCCTTTTCTGATCGCTTAATGCTGTTCCATAAGTTGGATATGTATGCCGTTCGAATAAGAGCTTATGGAAATGCCATTTCTATGTGCGCAAGACATGATGTGGCAACCAAATACATCGGCCTCCTTGCAGAAGTTGGAAATTACGTCGAGGATGGATCGAATCTTTTGATTAAAAATGGTTGGCTGGAGCAGCCGCCTCAGGCTGTCGATCGAAAAGCCCTTGCCTCGAACAGGCATTAATTAAAACAATGGCCCCCTTACCCATATTAGGTAAGGGGGCCATCGTTATATTCCAACGCACACGTCTACAAGTTATCCAATCGAACCTTCCATCTCGAACTTGATCAATTTTCGATTTCTTGAAGTATCATTCTATGCACAAATCCCTGATTTTATGCGGTTTTTAAAACGGCCCGTTTCATTTCCCTTCATATATTATCAATTTGATGGGGGCAAATGGGGGGCAAATGGGGGCACTATCCGAGATCCGGTGGTGCCCCTTCTCTTATGCAGGTTACATCGGCCAAAAGTCTTCCTGTTTCAAACCTTTGTCTTTCTTCCGCAGCGCCTGGAGAATTTTTTTCATCGTAGCCCCGGACGGCAGCGGTTCGTCTTTTGAAGCAAGCTGACTGATGGTCTTTTTATTCAGCTTTGTCTCATCGACGAGCCATTGCTGTGGGATATCATTATCATCTAGGTATTTTCCCAATCGGCTCCTTTGTTTACCGAGTCCGAACATTCAGATCACCTCAGTAACATGATGGGCAGACTGGATAAAACATAAACTCGTCTGTGGAGAAAAAAGTGTAATTTTGGACAACCAATCTCACGTAGCCATTAGTACACCAGGAACCTCACTAGTGACCGACATATCTACCGACATAGTACGACTGCAGTAAACAGGCCAGGAAACCGCAAGTGAAGTCAAATCAGATACTTGTTAAGAGCGAAGCGAAGGAGCAGAGCGAGGCGCTGAGCTCGGGCCTGAGGAGGCGGAATTATATGAAACTTTTGGAGAGTGTTACGACTACGCTGGACGAATACCTGCAGGACATTTTCCGTGATATCGCGATCGACTTGTTTGGAAGCACTATGCTGGGAGGGTTACCAAGCGCGCGCCTGGCTGACGGGTTGTATGTTCTGGCCAAAGGGCTCTCCACGGCCTGCGTACTTACCTATTACGCCTTGAAAGTGCCAGGCTGGGTAAACGAACGAGCCAAGGTGAAGGAGCAACTTGTTCGGGGTTTTATTGCTGCAGGCATCTACGTGGAGAAACAGCGCCGTGACTTGGGAGACGGTAAAACCAAACCATACCGGATATTCCCGACCATCGAGCGTGTCGCCGTCGCGGGTAGCTGCACAACTGTCAATCTACATTTACCGACCGGCATGGATCCATCGGTTATCGAGAGCCGTGCCTGGGTGTTCCAGCAGCTTTTTGGGCCGACTGCACACTTGGTCAATGACAAGGCAGGAAGATTCCGTCTGCAGATCCCCAAAGAGCTACCCACCAAGGCAGCGTATAGTTTGGAGATCGCCCAGGCAGCTATGAAAAAAGCAGGAGGTTTTGCCCTGTACATCGGTGAGGCATACAACGGAAGCGTGGCCGTTGACCTCAAGCACGCACCGCATGTCGGCCTGGTCGGCGTCACCGGATGGGGCAAGTCGACAGCCCTGCGCGTGATCCTCAATACCTGGTTGCAGGTGTATGGTCCGGATCGGCTCCGGCTATTTCTGGGAGACCTGAAAATGAGCGAGTTTGGCCTTTATCGCGGCGTGCCGCATGTGGAGGGGAATATCGCTGTAAGACGATCGGAAGTAGTCGCTATGCTTGCAGAAGTGCTCGACGTTTTACGCTATCGCCAGGAACGGTTTCATGAAATAGACGCGACTGACCTGGACGAATACGAGGAGCTGACTGGTGAACGCCTGCCGTTTGTTGTGGTATGTATCGATGAGGTGGCCAGCCTTGAGGGCGAAGCTGCAGCTCACGACGTTCTGGAGGAGATCGGCCAGCTGGGTAGAAGCTTTGGCATTTTCCTTGTGATGTCTCAGCAGCGGGTTGACCGGGAAGTGATGGACGGTAAGCTCAAGAACAACCTAAACGTCCGGATCGCCTACCGAATGAGCGACGATCTGAACAGCCGAATGCTCCTGGGGAGGCCAGACGCTGCAGATCTCCAAGTGAAAGGCCGGTGCTATGTCAAAGATGCCGTGCAACTACAAGAAGTGCAGACTCCCTGGCTTCCGCCGAAAGAAGCCAGAGCGCAAATCGCAGATATAAAAGAGCGCTATGCTGGGGTCAAGAAAACACCTCTGATCCCGCCAATCAATCCCGACATTCCGCAGCCGGTTGAACTGAATCAACAGGAAAGCGACGAGCTGCGAGAGCTTCTGCAAGCCCTTATGGATCAGGAGGTGCAACCCCATGCGAGCACGCGATAGGGCTATTTTGAAAGACCTCGATCGTTTTCGCTGCTTATCTCGGGACGACATTATAAGGCTCCACTTTGG
>DASQMM010000355.1:0-6799 GCA_035645495.1 Brevibacillus sp.
CAACTGCCCGCATCCAGCTCGCGCAATTCCTCCAGCGTATGATCCATGACGAGACCTCGCCCTGTCGTCGTCCGCTCCAGCGTAAAATCGTGGATCAGGACGGGGACGCCATCACGCGAGAGCTGCACGTCGATTTCTATACCGCGAATGGCAGGCTCTGCCAAAGCTAAACGAATCGCCGTCATGGTATTTTCTGGCGCTTTTCCTGACCAGCCGCGATGTGCCATGCAAATATTCATCTGGATCGCTCCTTCGTGACCTGATTATTTTTTCAACAGCTTTTGTCCTTTTTCATCCGCTTTTTGAAGGGCTTCATCGACCGTGGCCTGACCTAATACGGCACGTTGAATTTCTGTCATGATCACTTCCTGCAGCTCCTTGTAGCCAGGAACCATTGGGCGCGGGGAAGCATACTCCAATTGCTTGACTGCTACCTGGAAATTCGGTTCTTTTTCATACGCAGCTTTCATTTCGGCGGACTCGACAGCTTCCGTCGTCACAGGCATGTAGCCCGATTCCAGGGAGAAAGGAACGGTTTGGGCGGTGTCAGTCATCCAGTTGACAAACTCCCACGCCGCTTTCTTCTCTTCATCCGAAGATTTCGCCAGAATGACCAGGTTGGCTCCGCCAGTCGGTGCTCCGTAGGTTTTGTTTGCCGGAAGGAATGCTGCTCCTACATCAAATTTCGCATTTTCCTTCAATCCGCGCAAGTCGCCCGTAGAGGTGAAAATCATGCCTACTTGCCCGTTCAGGAAGTCTTGCTTCGCTACGTCCCAAGCGTTGTACTTTTCGCCGGGAGGTGCTTTCATGATGCCTTCCTTCAGCATGCTGGTCCAGAATTCGATTGGGGCTTTGCCCGCTTCACTATTGATCGCCAAAGCCTTGTTGTCCTCTGTCAAAATGCTTCCGCCGCTTTGGAATACGAGAGCTTCGTAGAACCAGATGTCGATCGCGGTCGAAAAACCGTAAGTTGCCGTTTTGTCGCCTTCCTTTTTGGTCAGAGCTTTGGAGAATTCACGCAGCTCCTCCCAGGTTTTCGGGCCTTCCGGGTCGAGTCCTGCAGCCTTCAGCATATCCCGGTTTAGATAAAGAAGCGGTGTAGAGCGGTTGAACGGAATCGCGTACAATTTATCCTTCCAGTACGAGTTGCCAAGCAGGCCCGGAATGTACTTTTTCTCCGCTCCGTTGGCATATGGACCGAGGTCCTCCAGTACCTTCGCGTCTGCAAAAGCACCGATCGATGCTACCTCTACCATGGTCACGTCTGGTTGATTGCCTGCGGATACCGCTGCCAGTACTTTGGAGTGGTTCTCGTAATAGCTGCCTTGATAAGACGCCTTCACCACAATATCCTTTTGCGATTCATTGAATTTCTTTACCATTTCCTGGATGATTTCGCCATTACGTCCGCCAAGCGCGTACCAGAAGTCAATCTCGACGGGTTTGTTGCTGGCCGGGGCACTCGCTTCAGTCGATGCTGGTGCCGGTGTATTTGCGGGACTCTGATTATTTCCGCCTGTCTGCTGATTCCCCCCGCTGCACCCTGCCAGAACTGCGGTCAAACCGAATACACATGCCAATAGGGAAGCCTTTACCTTTTTCAAAATCCATCTCCTCCTTCATTTCACCATCTCTATGTCATCGTGAGTCAAGGAACGGCTCACGTCCTTACTTGGACTGGTACACAAACGCGTTGATAATATGCCGTTGGGCGAAGAAAAATACGATCAGGATCGGCAAGACAAGGATCATATTGCCCGCCATGATCACATTCCACTGCTTGCTTCCCTCAGACGCTTTCAGCATCCAAATCCCGATCGGGAGGGTGCGCACGGAGTCGCTGTTGGTCATGATCAAAGGCCAGAAGTAATCATTCCAGTGATAGATGAAGCTGAACAAGCCGAACGTGACCAGCACGGGTTTGGCAAGCGGCACCATGATCGTCCACATGATCTTCCACTCGGAGGCATTGTCCAGCCGTGCAGCTTCGATCACCTCATCGGGTACCTGCATAAACGCCTGCCTCAGCAAAAAGATTCCGAATGCGCTGGCGCCAAAGGGAAGAATCAGCGCCCAAAGCGTATCGACGAGACCCCAGTGACTCATCTGCACATAGACTGGCAAAAAGATGACTTGCGAGGGAATCATCAAGGCAATCAGACTAAGCCCAAACAGCATGTTTCTTCCTTTAAATCGATAGCGGGCAAAGGAATAGGCTGCCGGCACGCCGATCAGGAATTGCAGGACGAGTATACACAGGGCCACGATCAGGCTGTTCCAGACATAGGTAAGGAACGGACCGGAGTTCCACGCAGTCTGGAGGTTTTCAAACTGCCAACTGTTCGGCCACCAGCTTGGGGGAAACTGATAGACTTCCGGCAACGTTTTAAAAGCGGTGATGAACATCCACAAGAACGGAAAGACAAATACCAGACCCACGCCAATTAACAGGAGCCATTCGATAGCTTTCCAGGTCCTTTTTCCGACTTTTTCCATCCAGTTCTCTCTCCTTTCCTTCCTTTATTGATAGTGAACCCGCTTACCCATGAACCGGAAATGCAGAAGCGTCAGGATTCCGACCATAATCAGCAGAATGACAGAAGCTGCGGAAGCCGCACCGCCATTGTAGAAATCCATCCCTTGCTCGTAGATGTAATAGACCAGCATGTTGGTACTGTTGACCGGCCCTCCCTGCGTCATCACGTAAATCGTGTCAAAAACCTGGAAGGAAGAGACTGTGTTGATCACCAGCAGGAAAAACAGGGTCGGTGAGAGCATCGGGATCGTCAGCCTCGTCAAGGTCCGCCACCAGGGTGAATGATCCAGCTCTGCCGCCTCGTAGATGTCTCGCGGTATGCTCTGCAAGCCGGCGATAAATACGATGGTGTTGTAGCCCACGCCTTTCCAGATGCTGACCAGAACCAGAGACATCAGGGAGCTTTTGGGATCAGCCAGCCAGGTATAGCCCGGGAGACCAACCATTTCCAGCAAAGCGTTCAGCAGCCCATACTGGGGGTCCATCAGCCACATCCACAGCATTGCAATAGACACCAAGGAGATAATATGGGGGCTGAAGACCGCCGCCTGGATGATGCCGTACACCCTCGCGCTTCGATTGAGCCAAAGCGCCAAAAAAAAGGAGAGAAGAATGCCCAGGAACACAGTAGAAACCGTATAGACAAGGGTGTTGCCCAAAACCTGATGAAAATCAGAATCCGCCAACAACTCTGTAAAATTGGCGATCCCGACCCAATCCATCTCCTCGAGGTTCAGCAAGCTCCAATCAAAAAAGGAAAGGTAGATAACATAACCGATCGGAAAGAGAAAAAACAGAAAGAAAAACGTCAGGGCAGGCGCAATATACAGATAGGGACGCATACGTTCGAGCCAGACCTGAAGATGGTTGCGTCCCGCTTGTTTCTGCACCACCGTCCCGTCCGCTGCAGTCACAGCTTTGCGCATCAAACCACCCCTCCCGCAGGCGATGAAAGAAGATGTCCTTCCTTGCGCGGCAGACGCCTCCCTGTATCGCGGTCAAACGCGTAGAGATGTGCCACAGGTACCCCGACTCGCAAATCAGTTGGGATGTCGACGGATTGGTCCGTATCGATCTTCACCACAACCCGCCCTTTCTCGGTATCTACGTAGAAGAGCGAGTCCGCCCCCAGGATTTCCCGGGAGATGATCTTGCCGCGCAAGGTAATCATGTTTTCTGAAGGAACGTCTGAACCAGTATCCGGCAGAAAAATCGCTTTTTCAGGACGGAATCCCCACAAGGTCTGGACATCCTTTTCCGCCGGGATGATATTCATTGCAGGCGAGCCGATAAACTGAGCTACGAAGAGATTTTCCGGCTCCTGGTACAAATCCATCGGTGCTGCGACCTGCATGATGTTCCCTTCGCTCATTACCACAATCTGATCGCCCATCGTCATCGCTTCCACCTGGTCATGGGTGACGTAGATAAACGTACTCCCCAACTGCTTGTGCAAGCTGGTCAACTCCACGCGCATCTGGTTGCGCAGCTTCGCGTCCAGATTGGAAAGAGGTTCGTCCATCAAAAAAACTTTTGGCTTTTTGACCATCGCTCGCGCCAATGCTACCCGTTGACGCTGACCGCCGGAGAGCTGTGCAGGCTTGCGTGTCAGGTACGGGCTTAGTCCGACGATTTCCGCAATCTCGTCTACCAGCACCTTGCATTCCTTTTTGGATACCCCTCTATTTCGCAATCCGTAGGCAATATTGTCATAGACATTCATCGTAGGGTAGAGGGCGTAGTTTTGAAACACCATCGCCACATCCCGTTTTCCGGGCGGGACATCGTTGACGATCTGGTCACCGATCTGGATTTGGCCGTCGGTCACATTTTCCAGTCCCGCAATCATGCGCAAGGTTGTGGACTTCCCGCAACCCGATGGCCCTACCAGGACGGTAAAGGAGCCGTCGGGGACGACCAGATCGATGCCTTTTACTACTGTTTGGTTTTGGAACGTTTTGGTAATATGTTGAAGTGCCACTCTCGCCATCTCATGAATCCCTCCTTTTGTATCTCGAGCCAGTAGAATGTCAACCGAGCAAGGCCGCTAGCGTGTTTGCGCCTACTCCACTATATTCAGACAATGGGTCAAGCATGATCTCATCAGAACTGGCCGGCAACACAAAAACCCATGACATGACGTTGCCAAAGAACTTCCCGGAGGAAGTGCTTGGAAAGATGTCAGGGGTTTCTCCATGTCTCTACCCTTTTTGAACCATTCACTTGTTAGTTCCCATGGTAGCTTGCTGAGGTTAAGGGGACGTGAAGGCGTTGTTAACAAATCTCATAGGTTTTGTAAAGTGCGATAGCATCTTCTTTTTACGGAGTGAAAAGATACAATAAGGATAGTGAAGCCATCCATTTGAGGAGGAAAAACCATGCAGCCGATTTCACCAGAAAAGATTCAGCCGCTGCTTGAGCATTTTTGCAACCGTGACGTCTATCTCCATTTGGAGACAACCAATGGCTCCTACGCCGTCCTGCGGGGAGAAAAAACCATCTCGGTCGGTTCATTCGTGCGCAACGTAGTGGTTCGTTTCGAGCGAGGAATGATTACTGGCAACGGCCCTTATCGTGTCGGCCTGAAAATGGAGCATGGATGGATCTATGCGGAGGGCTTGACGGATTGGGATCCTGATAGCACGGAAAACGGTCTGCTGATGGCAGGCCACGACGAGGAAGGGCGTCTGATGATTGCCTTTCAATTGAGTGTCACCCCATTCGGGAAAGAAAGAGGGGAAAAAGAATGAAACCGCATGTTTTATTAGTATTCCCTCACCCTGACGATGAGACCTTTGGATTGGGCGGGAGCATCATTTTGCATGCACAGGCCGGAACACCGATCACGTATCTGTGCGGCACCCTCGGAGAGATGGGAAGACAGATGGGCAGCCCGATCACGGCCAACCGGGAGACGCTGCCGCATATTCGCAAACGGGAGCTGCAGGAGGCGTGCAAGCATCTGGGCATCAGCGACCTGCGATTGATGGGCTATCATGACAAAACCGTTGAATTTGAAGACAGGCAAGCGATGGTGGATCGGATCTATCAAGTGGTCCAGGAAATTCAACCGACCATCGTCTACACCTATTACCCGGGCCACTCGGTTCACCCCGATCATGAAGCCATGGCGGAGGCGACCATCGAAGCGCTTGAGCGCATCCCGCTCCAACAACGTCCTGAGCTTTACTGTGTGGCCTTTTCCAGCAATCATCTGGAGGTGCTGGGCCAGCCCGATGTCGTGGTCGATATCAGCAGCGTCGCGGACAAGAAAATGAACGCGATCAAAGCCCACTACACCCAGTCAGCCAAAATGCTGGAGAGATACGAAGAAGATCAGCAACATGCGGAACTGCGCCACTTTTTGGAGGCAGAGCGGTATTACACGTATCGTTGGTCAACGCATGAATAAAACCGATCGGATGCTAGCCATCGTCCTTGAATTGCAGCGCAAGGGACTCATGCGCGCCGAGGATCTGGCAGCCATCTACGAAACGAGTGTGCGCACCATCTACCGGGATATTCAGGCATTAAGCGAATCCGGCGTACCCGTAGTTGGAGCCCCTGGTGTTGGCTATTCACTCGTAGACGGTTATTTTTTGCCTCCCGTCAACTTCACGGAAGAGGAAGCGGTCGCCATGCTGATTGGCGCGGATTTCATCGAGCAAAAATTCGATGCCGCCTATGGAGCCAAAGCAAAGTCAGCGCAAAATAAGATTGAAGCGATCCTTCCCCAGCATGTCCGGGAAGATGTGGCACGCATCCGCTCCACGATGAAACTGATCGCGGCCAACGGGTGGGATACGGCGAATGAAGAGGCCACCTTTTTGGAGACATTGCGCCGCGCTTTGCTGGAAAGAAGAAAGGTTCGTTTTCACTATCAGAAAAAGATGCAGGAGGCGGATGGAAACAGGAGGAGTATTCGCGCCGTGGCCCCTTATGGCCTGGTACTAGTCCAAGGATCGTGGGCACTGGTCGCGCACTGTGATCTGCGGAACGAGATTCGCCATTTTCGCTTGTCGAGAATGAAGGAGCTGGCCTTGCTGGAGGAGAGCTTTACCCTCCCCGAAGACTTCCATTTGCAACGCTACAGACCTCCCGACAACCGAAATACGCACGTGAAAATTCTTGCTGATGCCAGCATTCGAGACAAGATTGAGGAATCGAAGAACTTTTGTCTGGAGGAAATCGAGGAGCGTCCAGAGGGGCTGCTCCTTCATTTTCGTGTCAATCACCCGGATGAATTGCTGTCATGGGTGCTTG
>DASQMM010000356.1:0-4661 GCA_035645495.1 Brevibacillus sp.
GCCGCTCGATCTTTTCCTGATTCACATCAATGATCGTTGTATGATGGTGGTTCGCAGCCAATGCCGTTCCCGTCACACTGCCGACGTAGCCTGCTCCGATACAGACGACCCTCATGTCCTCTCCCCCTTTGGCATTATGACTGGACACGCTCCACCCGCTGCTCCCTGTACGCTTTGATCGTACGGCGCAGCCCTTCCTCCAGATGGATCTTGGGCTTCCAGTCCAGCAGCAATTTTGCTTTTTCGATCACGGGTCTGCGTACTCTCGGATCATCCTTGGGCAGCGGATGGAAGGTGATTTTGCTGGTAGACTGACACATCTCTTTTACCATACGGGCTACTTCCAAGATCTCGTACTCCTGCGGATTCCCGATATTAATGATCTCTCCGGTCGCTACCTTCTTCTCCATCATCAGCTGCAAGGCGCGGATATTGTCATCTACATAGCAGAACGAGCGCGTCTGCTTCCCGTCTCCGTATACGGTGATCGCTGCCCCGGTCAACGCCTGGTTGACGAAGTTGGAAATAACTCTTCCGTCATCGTTGCGCAGTCCTGCGGAGTAGGTGTTGAAGATGCGCGCCACCTTCACCTGCACTCCAAAGCGCTGGTAATACTCGTAGCAAAGCACCTCGCCCAATCGCTTCGCTTCGTCGTAGCAGGCTCGCGGACCCCAAGTGTTTACATTTCCCCGATACTCCTCCGGTTGCGGATGCATCACTGGATCGCCATACGCTTCGCTCGTACTCGCATACAGCAGTCTGGCGTGGTTCATCTTCGCCAATTCCAGCATGTGTTTGGTCCCGATGGTGTTGACCGCTATCGTGGCGAAGGGATCATTTTGGTAAAATTTAGGGGATGCTGGTGAAGCGAGATGATAGATTTCGCTCACATCCAGCAGGGAATCGAGTTGGAGCACGTCCGGGTCGGACACATCAAAGAGGATAAAGTGAAAATGCGGATGATTTCTCACCTCCTCGATATGTGCCAAACGGCCCGTCGACAGATTGTCGATCCCGATGACATGCTTTCCCTTCGCGAGCAAATCTTTCAACAGATGAGAACCGAGAAAACCGGCTACACCCGTAATCAGTGTTTTCATCGAAGCTCCTCCTGACTTTCCATGGCTCCTCACACGCCGTGCGTCTCTTCGTATTCCTCATATCTGCTGCCTGCAAGCCCCATCACCATTCCTGCTCCGATACAGATCTGCTGCAGACTACGGATCAGCCGCACAGGTCCGAGCAAGACGGACGGGAGAAGCAGCAGCATGCCCCACCCGATCCGCATCACTCCCTTCACAGCGCGAAGCAGCAGGCGATGAACAGGCAAGCGGATATCCCGCTCGCACAGGGCATAGGTGTTTCCCGAACGGTACGCTCTTTGTAAAAGCCATCCCGGCTTGATTCTGCTTGCCGGCACCCATTCGTAGACGACGGCTTCGTCCGCCCAGATGATCTCGTGTCCTTGTTGGCGAACACGCAGGAAAAAATGGGTGTCCTCCCCGCCAGACAAGCCGTAGCGGGGGTCGAAGCGGTTAGCCGGATCCTCCAACAAGCTGGTTCGAATCAGCACATTTCCCGTTCTGGCCAATTCCATGCGAAAGCCTGTCGGATGGCGGGACCTTTCGTAAAATCTCCCTTTTTTGCTCCACGCAGGCGCTGGCTCCTCCATTCGCGGCAGTACGGGTCCTGTCACGACATCAGCCCCGTATTCCTGTTGGACAAAGAGCAATTGATCCAGCCAGTCAGGGGCGGGCTCCTCGTCATCGTCGATAAAGGCGATCCCGTCATAGCCCTCCGCACTCAGGTCCAAAGCCCGATTCCGCGCATGCGAGATCCCCCTGCGCGGCTCGTGGCTGTAACGCAACCTCCATCGATAACTCCCTTGCCGCTGTATGCAATAATCCTGCGCACTTGCCTCTGGGTCGTTGTCGATCACCAGAACGTGTACTTCCGGAGTAGAAACCTTATCAAAGGTGAGAAGCTCCAAGCCTGCCAAAAGCCTTTTTAGTCCATCCGGGCGTTTGTAGGTGAGGACACCAATCGCTACCTTCATGCTTCCTCCCTCCCCGCCGGCAAGTCATACCAGCGAATACGGCTTCTGCGTTCCGCCATTTTCAACTTTGGCAGCGAAAAGCCAAGGGCAATGAACAGCGTCCAGAAAAAGCTGTTGTGATCCAGTAAAGTGGTCTCCGTCAGATTGCACAGCACCAGGTAGAACAGAAACAGCGTTGGCCAATCATGCTCCCAACTCTGTGAACTCATCTGATAAGGGAGCGCCCTGCGAATACGGCTGAGAAAGCTGAGCAATACGAGACCAAGACCGATCAAGCCGATGTCTAATGTGACATCCAGAAAGCCATTGTGGGAATTGGGCGGTTCCCAGAAAGTGACCCTCCAGATATAAGCAGACTCCCCTTCCCATCCAAGCCAGAAGCCGCTGTAGCCGTACCCGAGCCAAGGGTGCTGCTGAATCATTTCACTCACGATGTCCCACAATCCGGTCCTGCCCGTCAGCGTCAGATCGCGGCCAAAATAGCGCAAGATTGGCTCCAGATAGGTAAGAACCAGCACGCTGATACAGATGCCAGCCAGACCGACCGGAAGCCAGAGAAGAATCCGGGCGTATTCATTCCAGCGCAGCGTGCGAAGGAAGGGAATACTGACCAACAAAAGCAGCAAAACGATCAGAGCCGTCTTGGACTCCGACAGTAGCAGCAGCATGACACTTAGGACAAAGCCCCCGACCGTCAACCAGCGCGGCCATATCTTCATCATGAACAGCAGGAAAAAGACGATGGTACCCAGAGACATCAATCGTCCCAACTGATTCTTGTGAGGAAAGATCCCTCTCCAGGCTGAGCTTCCCTGATACAGCATCTTGCCGATGTCCGGCATCAAGATACTGACGATTACGCTTATAAGCGCACCGCTCAACAAAACCCATGCGACCATTTGAAATTGTTCACGCAGGGTAAAACGCGAAGCCAGGTAGATCGCAAACAGATTGGTGCCTACGAATGCGACGCTTCTGCGTACCGTGATTTCCGGGGCGGCCGACCAAAGCGCAGACAGTACGATCATCAGCAGGAGGACGAGAGAAAGCTTGTCTCGAGCCAGAACCGCCATGACGCGTTTGCGGTGCACGAAGATCAGAACGGCGGCGATTCCGTATATGATTTTCCAGATTGTCTGCAAAAGGGCATTGCCATCGGCTACGCTATCCATCTGTCCAGCCTGGAAAAAAGGGAAAAACGCTTGCGCAAACAACAGGAGTGTCAAGATGACGTATCCCTGCTCCAAACGCAGCCAGCGCTTTTCCGACTTCAAGCGCTTTTTCCGCGATTCTCCTCTCGTCTCAGCGATCACTCCATTGTGCAAATTTCGCCTCCTCATGGATCATGTGTCCCTCCAAGCGCACAGCACGCTCACGACGCAACAGATATCCAATCATCACCCAGTAGCTGCAGCACAGCATCACATCGCCAATGATGCTGACTACGATTGCTCCCTTCCAGGAGTAGAGAGGCACGATGAGAATATGCAGGCCTGCCACGAGTATCGCGACCATGACCTGAATACCGGAGCGCCAGCCTTGAAATCCGGCACCTGTCAATGCATCAGCCGCAAAAATATGCAGGCCTTTGAACAGCGGAATGATCGCCATCCAGCGAATTGCCTCGACAGCGAACAGGTAATCCTCTCCCAGCACCCACGGAAGAATCGGGGCCACCAGATAGAGAACCAGCCAGGCGATGGCCGCGTAGACGAGCGAGAACGGAATCAGGCGTTTGGCATAGCTGACGCTTTTCTCGATCCCGTTCTTGCCTTCCTGAAAAAAGCGGGAGAACGCCGCGCTCATCAGCGAATAGATCGGTGTCAACGCTACGTCTACGATTCTGCTTGCAGCAGCGTAAATGCCGGCATGCTCGGCGGAAGCATAGCGAACCAGCATGGTTTTGCCGATATCGGAATAGACGACGAGCGAGGACAGGCTGATCGAAAAATAGCTGCCCTCCTTCAGCTCCGCGATCAGTTTGCGTACGTGAAAGCTTGGCTTTCCCAACTCCTTGATCACCAGCGTCAAGGCAGCCGACATCATCACCAGTGTCGTCATCAGATAGAGAAAGCCCCACCATTCGATACTGTGCTGCGAGGACATCCACGCCAGGGCGACAGCGCCCGCCAGCCTGATCCCGCCCATGAGCATATTGAATTGCGCTGTTCGCTTCAAACGCTCCAAGGCTTGATAGGATTGCCCGCAAATCGAGAACACCCGATAGAAAATCAGATCGGACAAGGCTACCCAAAGGATCACCAAGGGATGGATCGTATCCGGCAGGAACAGCCCACCCAGCGTCACGGCCAAGATCGTCAGCAATATCCCCGAGATCAGCGTCATCAGCAGGGCATTACCCAGATATTCCGAGAATGCCGACCTGTCTCGCGATACATGCATGACGAGCAGCTCACCGCGCCCCAGGCTGGAAAACGGGGCCATGATCGCGACCAGCGTAACGACGCCCATAAACAACCCATAGCCGTTCGCTCCCAATGTCCTGGCGATGATCACGAAATAACCCATCTGCAAGACCAGCTTGACTCCCTCGCCCATCAGCATCCAGAGGGTGTTGCGCAGCAAGAGGCTGTTCCAGCTTTGG
>DASQMM010000357.1:0-3566 GCA_035645495.1 Brevibacillus sp.
GACGGCTCCATCAATAGTGAACCACAAGAACGCTTAAAAGAAAACCGCTGATAAACAGGAAAACGCCGATCCGTCAGATTACGGGGATCGGCGCTTTTTACGACCCTGCTGCCGGAGTGTCACTGGATACAGGACACGCTCTTGCTTCAGAACGATCAGCTTGTCAACAAACTGGAAATGAAGCCCGTTTTTCCATAGCCTGCGCCCCATATCCCGCTCCATTCCCGTGCGAATCAAAGCTTGGAACAAACCTGCGCGCAGCAAGGTTTCCCGGGGAACGGAGACATGCTCTGTCGTAAACAATGTCCAGGGAGCATGATGGTCCTCCAATCTGGAACCATAAGCACGCTGGATGGCAAGCCTGTGCTCCGCTTCGGGACACGGCAGACCAAGATGGAACGGAAGACCGCTTGCGATCTGATTCTCCTCCAGCAGCGGCAGTATGCGTACAGGCGTATGGGGACGTTTGATTTGCGGATATTGTTCCAGCCAGCTGCTGCACTCCTCGTGTTGTTTTGCCGAAAAGCGCGGATCGTAGACCGAATAGATCCGCTTGGCGTCTAGTCCGAGCAGCACCAGCCTGGGATCGTGCAGATGGGCCTGCATATGCGTGCCGATGAACTCCCGCGGTACCATCAGATTGCTGGCAAGAAAAAGAACCAGGCTGCCGCGGCTCTGCACGACCCCTTCATTTACTAAGCGATAAAAAGGCAATCGCCGTTGAAAGCGGACGTAGCGCAGGGAGAAGTTGGCTGCAAACTGGGCGACCTTTTGCTGCGTATCGTCTGTGGAGGCATTGTCTATCACAATCACTTCAAAATGATCGAATGACGTTAATTGCAGATTGAGGCAAAATAGGGTATACAGGAGCTGATCAGCTACATCTCTCGTTGGTATCACGACGCTGGTAAGCATCTGATCTCCCCTTTTCTTGATTCACGTACATCTATCTGCATCTTATGCGCAAATCAGCATATTGGGCTGGGCGCAGCAGCGGCCGGACATGGTATAACACGGCTCTGCTTTACACAACCTACGATCAGAAAGCTGCGGAAGAAAAGGAGGCCTGATCTCATGGACGAAAAGAAGAATCAATCCATCGATGGTACGTTCCCACACCAAATCAGCGCACCTGACTACAAGACATCCCCCCTCTCGATACAAGAACCATTCGTCAACGAATTCGGGGTCATCATCGGCGACAGCTTTTATGATTCAAAAAATTCTCCGCTGAATCAGTGGAGTACAGATACGGACCCCTTCGTCATGGCGGGTGATCAGTGGGTCCATCCGACCAACGACATCGGCTGGAACACTCGTGAGAACCGTGAACTGTTGGAAAACAAGCAATTCAAGGGAGCGCGCTTTATGCACCCGACCTTGGATGTCAGCAAAGGAAAAGATTAAGGCAAAACTTCCCCCTAGCGCCCATTCGGCTCCATGCGAATGGGCGTCATTCCATTTATGGTACAATAGAGATTGAAAACAACGAGAGGGGTTTGTCCATGAGCATCAGGCTTGTCATCGAGCCCGCGTTCTCACTCGCTTATCAACGCTATGCCGGCTTTATGCCGGGCGAGACCCTTCGCTTGTATGCGAGAACGAGCGGACCGGGTACAGGCGGACTTTTTTATGCGATCGAAAAAGACGAATACATGGCAGAGGATGCCATCTTTGAAGTAGAAGGATTGCGATTCGTCATCCGGCCATCCGACTTCTGGTTTTTCGATGGGGGTACACTTCGCTACAATCCGTTATATGGGGAATACGGTTTTTCATTCTATAATCCGCGGCTGGAGGAATAGGGATTCCCCCATGACAACAGTAGGAGGAAATATCGATGAAAAAACGAGGCTCCGTCCTTTTGGCTATTGGCGCATTCTTATTGGCCAATCTCAAGTGGATTTTGGGGTTACTGAAGTTTTCGAAATTTGGCACGACCCTGCTCTCCATGGCGATCAGCCTGGGGGCTTATGCGATGTTTTACGGCTGGAAATTTGCCGTCGCCATCGTCTATTTGATCTTCATCCATGAAATGGGGCATCTCGTCGCAGCCAAACGCAAAGGGATCGCCACGTCTCCTGCCATTTTCATCCCTTTTGCAGGGGCCATGATCTCCATGAAGGATCACCCCCGGGATGCCGGTACGGAGGCTTATCTCGCCTATGGCGGGCCACTCGCAGGCCTTGTGTCGTTTTTGCCGGCCTTGCCGCTCTACTGGTATACCCAGGACCCTTTCTGGGCTTTAGTCATCTATCTCGGGGCTCTGCTCAATCTGTTCAATCTGATGCCAATCTCACCGTTGGACGGGGGGCGCATCGTCTCTGTCTTGTCCACCAAGATTTGGTTCATTGGGTTAATCGGATTAGGCGTGATGCTGTTCTTCTCCCCGGGTCCCATTATGGTGTTCATCTTCATCATCGGTCTCATTACCTGGTGGAACCGTCTGCGTGAAAGCTACCAGCACCAAGTGCTGCAAACCGAAAAAGAAATGGTGAATGAATTCCTGCATGAGATCGCCCAATGGCCTACGCTGGAGTCATCCTGGGAAAAGCGCATGAGCCTGAATGAACGGGCAAGCCGATTGGCTCAATTGCCCCCGCAAAAAGGCTTTCTCATTCCCTTTCTTCATGACGAAAAGCGCTTGCAGCGTGATCGCGAACGGCTTGATAAAGTCTACAAGAACCGTCTTCTCGAGCTTTTCCGCGAATGGGAACGCGAGCCAGTGCTGTTCATCGACAGCGACCCGAATCGACCCGCTCCCTCCCCTACCCTGGAAGAAGGAGAGCGCGTGGCTCGTCAAAGGCTGACGGAGATCGAAGAACAGATGCATCGTCTGTCGACCTATTACGTCGCACCTGCTTCGACCAAGTGGAAAGTGCTTGCGGCTTATCTGGGACTGGCGGCGGTCTTGTCTATTTTCTTCGTCATTAGCCAACAATGGCTGCATCAAGGGTTTTGATTCACCGCCTTAGAGCGCAAAAACCTGAGAAAAGGGTATCAGAATGTCTATTTTGTCGGATAAAAGGGCGCCAATGCCCTGAATCGGGATTTATCGGTTTTGTCTGTTGACCAAAAACAAGGTATGATAGGAAGGTGTACATTCAAAATTTTCCACCATGTACCACAAAAAAATATTTACAAGAAAAAAGATTTTAAGAGAGGATGAACCTTCACATTGGACAGCGTTCCGATAGTGCTCAACCTGCTAGTAGTTATTCTGCTTGTATTTCTGAACGGCTTTTTCGTTGCCGCGGAGTTTTCTCTCGTCAAGGTGCGGCAAACTCGCCTCACGCAGTTGGTCAACGATGGGAACAAACGGGCCAAATACGCCCAAAAGGTTACACAGCAGCTTGACGCCTACCTTTCCGCATGTCAGGTCGGGATCACGTTATCCTCGCTTGCGCTCGGTTGGGTCGGGGAACCAGCTATTGCCCACATGATCGTGGAGCCTCTGCTGGGATCTGCCGGTGTCCCTGATTACCTGATTTCGGCGATCTCGATCGGGATTGCGTTCGCCATTATCACGTTCCTGCATATCGTACTTGGCGAGCTGGCACCAAAAT
>DASQMM010000358.1:0-2862 GCA_035645495.1 Brevibacillus sp.
ATGAAGTCTGTAGGAACCGTTCAGCCTTTCCATGACCCATTCGGTTCTACCGTCAGTGGTGTTCACGGTGAGGTGAAACTTCTCGGGGGTTTCCCTCCACGAGACGCCCACCCCGACTTCCACCAGGGCCTGCAACATGGCATACAGTGTTTTTCGATTCAGCCAAACAACCAAATTAAAATACTCCAGTTCGTGGTCCAGATGCATTCAGGCCCCTCCCAATCGCAGAATACTCAGATAAAAAGGGCCCTGGTAAGGGAGTGAGTGGTATATCATATTATTCCGACGGCTGTATTGCTATTCATTTCCCGGCATGTATTTTTTTGCTGTTTGGTATGATATCATATGGAGGATTCCAAGCTCCCTTGACAGGGAAGCGCGCCCTTTTCTTCCCGGAACAGGCCGCGCAAGATTGTCTGAATTGAGGTGTGAAACATGTCCGTTATTTCCGGATTTACGCAAGAAGATTTTGACGTTTTCTCCATAGAGGGTCTGGATGCCCGAATGGAGGCCATCAAGACGATGATACGACCGAAGCTGGAAGCACTTGGCCAACACTTCGCTCCTTCCCTCTCCATGGCGACAGGCAATGAGATGTTTACTCACGTAGCCAAGCATGCCCGCCGAACTGTGAACCCGCCTAACGATACTTGGGTTGCCTGGGCAGCTGACAAGCGCGGATATAAAAAACACCCGCATTTTCAAGTAGGTTTGTGGGGAACGCATCTTTTCGTCTGGTATGCAGTGATCTACGAATCTCCAGCAAAAGCTCAGGTAAGTGAAGCCATGCGAACCCATCTGGAGGAAATTTTGTCTTTTGTACCCGATCATTTCCGCTGGTCCCCGGACCACATGCAGCCGACGAGCACCTCTTCGGCCGAGTTAGGCAAAGAAGGAATCAAAAAACTCGTAGACAGGCTGGCAACGGTGAAAAAGGCGGAAATCCTTTGCGGAATCAATATTGATCGTCACGACCCCATTCTGGCCGACGGAACTGCATTGCTGGCCCGCTTGGATGAGACGTTCGAGATATTGACCAAGCTGTACCGCATCGCTCAGCCAACCACAGAACCATCTCTCCCCGTATGAAAAAATATATGCAAAAGAACAGGTCCGCTTTCTTTCAAAAAAGCATGTGCCTGTTCTTTTTTCATTCGCTTCGTCTCAGATGTCGCGGTTCTGTGCACAATAAGGATCACATCACCTATTGGTACGGGCACACGAGGTACCGAAACTTAGCTGCCGCTATACCTTTGCAAGCGAGCGTACGTATTCTCCACTTCCTGAAACATACGGTCAAACAGCTCCTGGACATGCGGGATGTCCTCGATTAGGCCAATCACCTGACCTGCCCAGCCGAAGCCTTTTTGTGCGTTTCCTTCGTAAATAAAGGTGCGGTTGTTTTCTCCACTAATCAATGGTTTCAATTGCTCGTAACCAGCACCTTCCTTCTCCAGCTGCAGGATTTGGTCAGAACCCTCAGTCCGGATAACCCGTGCGGGAGCCCCCAGCGTTCGCTTGATCACTGCGGTATCCTGTTCGGTGCTTTTCAGTATCGCCTCTTTGTAGGCAGGATGAGCGTGAACGCATTCTTGCGTAGCGATAAAGCGGGTACCCATCTCGACACCTTCAGCACCCAGGGCCAGAGCAGCGAGAATGCCCCGTCCATCTCCAATCCCGCCGCTGGCCAGAACCGGAATCTTCACCGAATCCACGACACGTGGAATCAGCACAAAGGTGCCGATGTCATCACGCCCCAGGTGTCCACCGCCCTCCTGTCCGACTGCCATGACGGCGTCAGCACCGATGGCTTCTGCTTTTTGCGCTTGCCGGACAGAAGCGACAAGAACGAGTTTTTTCACATCGTGTCCATCCAGCCTGCGAATCAGAGGCTCGGGATTGCCACCTGTTACCGATACGACTTTGACCCCTTCTTCGAGTGCGACATCCACCATCCCTTCATAGGAACGGTTGTACTGCCCGATTGCAAAATTGACGCCAAAGGGCTGGTCGGTCATCGATTTCACTTTACGGATTTCCTCGCGCAATGCGGCTTCCGACGGCAAAGACATGGCTGTAATTTGTCCCAGTCCTCCCGCATTCGAGACGGCTGCGGCCAGGTCTGCATAGGCCAGGTAGGCAAGACCGCCCTGGACGACCGGATATTTGATCTTCAAAAGCTCAGTGACTCTTGTTTTCATGCCTATCACCCCATTGGGAGGTAAAATTCTCGGCAGCTGCTGCGAACTCCTGCCGCCATGGGATTTAT
Organism: Brevibacillus sp.; assembly: GCA_035645495.1. Lineage (GTDB taxonomy): Bacteria > Bacillota > Bacilli > Brevibacillales > Brevibacillaceae > Brevibacillus. Next base: position 2,270 of record DASQMM010000358.1, read on the forward strand.
GAATAAAAATTCGCTTGCTTTCCCCCCCTTTTTTGCTATACTCAATTTGTTTGTTTTTACCCCCCTTCTATTCTTGATTTGTAAAGCGAGGCGATCGTAGTGAGACAAATGAAAACACCTTTGTTCAGCGGGTTATTGGAGCATGCCAACCGGAACCCGATTCAATTCCATATTCCGGGCCACAAGAAGGGCATGGGCATGAATCCCGCTTTTCGCGAATTCATCGGCGAGAACGCTCTCTCGATTGACCTGATCAATATCGCGCCACTCGATGACCTCCATCATCCAAAGGCGATGATCAAAGAAGCCCAAGAATTGGCCGCCGAGGCCTTCGGCGCTGACCATACATTTTTTTCCGTGCAAGGGACAAGCGGTGCCATCATGGCGATGATCATGGCGACCTGCAGCCCAGGAGACAAAATTATCGTCCCGCGCAACGTGCATAAATCCATCATGTCCGCGATTATTTTTGCAGGCGCGTATCCAATCTTCATTCACCCTGTGATGGACGAAAAGCTCGGGATTTCACATGGCATCACGGTTAAATCCGTGCAAAATGCGTTGGAGGCGCATCCCGATGCTGCTGCCCTACT
>DASQMM010000359.1:0-5075 GCA_035645495.1 Brevibacillus sp.
AGCTGCAAGAGGCGTTGGATGCAGTCGCAGACTTCGTAAAAGCACAAGCTGTGGCGAAATAAGTGCACCTTGTCGGGAATTTTTGCAGTTTCGACAAGGAGTAAGGTTGGAGGGAGTCGAATACATGTGATGATAGGCTCCCATTTTCAAAAAAGAAGTCTCAAAGGAAATCGAGGTGTTGATTGTGAGTTCGTTGGATAATACCATGAAATTCACGGTGCCCAAGGAAGCGAATGCGGCGGACGTTCAGGAGACATTGACAGAGGTGTACAAGGCCCTGCAGGAAAAAGGATACAACCCGATCACCCAGATCGTGGGATACTTGCTTTCTGGAGACCCGGCGTTTATCCCACGCCACAACAACGCACGCAGCTTGATCGGCAAACTGGAACGAGACAAAATCATAGAAGAGTTGGTGACTGTTTACTTGGCAGAGCGCAAGTAAACATACGACATGGCGCGATTACTGGGATTGGACGTCGGCGACAAAACAATTGGCGTCGCAGTAAGTGATGAATTGGGCTGGACGGCCCAAGGGCTGGAGACGATCAAGAGGCAATCCAAGGAAAAGGATTTGGCTCGCATACAACAGTGGATCGCCGAGTATCAAATTGGCGGTATTGTGGTCGGACTTCCCAAAAACATGAATGGAACCATCGGCCCCAGGGCAGAAATTTGCCAGGCATTTGCACGCTTTTTGGAGGAACGCACTTCTCTTCCCGTCTATCTGTGGGATGAGCGCTTGACGACAATGGCAGCGGAGCGGATGCTGATCTCAGCAGACGTCAGCCGGCAAAAACGAAAAAATGTAATAGATAAAATGGCGGCCATATTGATCCTACAGGGATATTTGGACGCGAAATCGAGGTGACCATGATGAGCGAAGAGATGACAGAGGAGTTCGAAGTGGGCGATGTGATCGCCCTGACAGAGGAAGGGACCGAGGAGCCGCGAGATTTTCGGATCATGTACATTTTTGATATCGAAGATCGCAGCTACTTGGTACTGGTTCCAGTGGACCAGGAAGAAGAAGAAGAGTACGAGGTACACTTCCTGCGTTACGACGGAACCGATATGCTGATCCCGATCGAGGACGATGAAGAGTGGGAGCAAGTCGAAGCCACCTTCGAAGTCCTGATTACTGATTTGGAAAAAGAAGGAATCTAATGTGAAAAGAGGGCCTACGGGTCCTCTTTTTTATGTTTTGCCAACCTTGAGAAACCCGCAAAAGTATGCAGATGGATCTGAGATTGCTGGCTGAGGAAAAAAGGGAGATAAGCGAAGGTATTTGGGATCTTGACCCAGACGCAACGGAAAAGGCGGAACCCGCATTCAGCGGCCAACCCTGAATCACTCCTTAGAGAGGGCTGCTTTTGGCCGCGGTTCCGCCTTTGGAGTGGAGGCGGCCAGGAATGACCCCCAGCGAAGATCCCAACTATCCTGGAGCGTTCTCCCTTTTTTCCTCCCCACCACTACAGTAGGGCTACCCCTAAACCAATGAGTTTTTTTCAGTCTTTTATAGGAGCCTATCCCACGGACATGGTAAGATATAAGTATGACAATCCGGGAGAGAAGGCATGCTAAAAAAAATCATTCTAGCCGCATGTTATCTGGCAATCGGCTACTTCATCTATCAATACGGCGAAGATATTCTGGCCTGGATCCAGGATTCGAACAATGTTTTGCTGGTAGCGGCAATCGCGACGATCATGGCCCTGTTTCCGGTGATTCCCTATCCGCTCGTCGGTGGCGTCATTGGCGCGGCGTACGGCCCACTCATTGGAGGCTTGATCACCTGGATCGGCTCGACAGCAGCTTCCATCCTGATGTTTGTCTTCGTCCGTTACGGCTATCAGGAATGGGGTATTCAAATTCTCAATCGCTACAAGCGAATTGGGGAGTTGACAGGCCAGTTTGAACGCCATGCTTTTTTGACGATTGCGTTCGCTCGATGCATTCCCATCGTTCCGTCGATCGTGGTCAACGTGTATTCCGCATTGAGCCGCGTTTCCTTTTGGAGCTATACGATTGCTTCAGCCCTGGGAAAAATTCCAGCGATGCTGCTGTTTGCTGTCGTAGGGGACAACCTGATGACCGAGCCGCGTAATATTCTGCTCGCAGTGGGGATATACGGTCTGTTTTTAGGCACTGTCTTATGGATACACCGAAAATGGAGAAGCGCAAAAAGGCAATCAAGCACCTGAATAAGGGTGCTTTTTCTAATCATGATTCGGCAAAATCCAACACGGTGACAGCGTGGATTGCCTCCTGTATAATAAAAAAGATTGAGAGAAGAGACGCTAGGGGGATTCCTACCTTGAATCAACTGTTAGAGAAACCAGATTTCAAGGCCGAGCGCCCAAAAGATCAACGCCGCAGAAGAGGCGGGCGACTGTTTCGCTGGTTGGTGCTGTTCTTTTTTGTTCTGGTACTTGCTGTCGGAGGGACAGGCTTCTATGTATATCAGCAGCTCCAACCTGTACCCTCAGAAGAGGTGACGAAAAATGTGGTCATCCCGACGGGGTCTTCGGTGCTTCAAATCGGCCGATTGCTGGAAGAGCAAGGATTGATACGCAACGCGGAGATGTTCTCCTATTACGTCAGGTATACAGGTGTGGCTCCCAAGCTGAAGGCAGGAGAATACGCCTTTACTCCCGGCCAGACGCACGACGAGATGCTGCAGGCGATGATCGAGGGCAAAACGGTCGTCCGCGCCCAACGCTTTACGATTCCCGAGGGATGGAATGTGGAACAGATCGCGGACCATTTGTCTTCCGAAGGACTTGTCGATAAGAAGGTCTTTTTAGACGAGGTCAACAACGGCAATTTCGAGGAGTTTTCGTTTGTAGCGCAAATACCGAAAAACGAAGCGCGGACGCATCGTCTGGAAGGATATTTATTTCCAGAGACCTACGAGATCAAAGAGGGCGCGACCGAGCATGAGATTATCGAACGGATGCTGGCCCAGTTCCAAAAGGAATGGAAGCCGGAGTGGACAGAGAAAATCAAGGAACAAAACCTGAGTATGGACGAGGTCGTCAATCTCGCATCCATCGTAGAGCGTGAAGTAACGGTGGACAAAGAACGTCCGACTGTAGCGGGGGTCTATTTCAACAGACTGCGCGACAAATGGCCGCTCCAGGCGGATGCAACCATTCAGTTCATCCTGGGCAAGCAACGGGATCGCCTGACCTATGAAGATCTCAAGGTGAAAAATCCTTATAACACATATGCCAATCCAGGTTTGCCTCCAGGTCCAATCGCAAGTCCGGGCAGGGCTTCGCTGGAAGCAGTCGTCAATCCCGAAAAACACGATTACTTTTTCTACGTTACGAAAAAAGACGGTACCTCTGAGCATTACTTTTCGCGGACATTGAAGGAACACAATGCGAATGACGCGAAAAGCAGGAAAAACTAGAGGAGTGTTACGATGATTACCAACCCGAAAGTAGAGGAGTATCTCTCCCTGCTGGTGCCAGATAGATCTCCGTTGCTGCAGCGGCTAGAGCAGGAAGCGGCAGACGAGGGAATCCCGATTGTCCAGCTTCCATCCGCACAGGTGATGCGGATGCTGCTCCTTTTGCACCGCCCCACCTCGATATTGGAAGTAGGGACCGCGATCGGGTATTCTACGATCTGGCTTGCTGAAGCTGCTCCGGATGCACGTATCGTCACGATGGAAATCGATGAGGAAAGGCTTGTCCGTGCCCAAGCCAATATCAAGGAAGCGGGATATGCGGATCGGGTGGAGATTCTATCACGGGATGCTACGCTCGGGCTGCCTGACAGCTATCAGTTTGACTGTCTGTTTATTGATGCAGCGAAGGGGCAATACCAGAAATTCCTGGATTTGTACCTTCCGCTGCTTCGCGTAGGGGGACTAGTGATCAGCGACAACGTATTATTTCGTGGACTAGTGGCGACTCCTGAGGAAGCAGGCAAGCGGCAGCGGCCATTGGTAGACAAACTCATCCACTTCAACCAACAGCTCGCGACACGGCCTGATTTGGAGACGACATTTATCCCCGTTGGAGATGGCCTCTCCATTAGTGTAAAAAAGGCATAACAGCGATCAACACAGAGAATAAAACGGGCATGATAAGGCCTTGGATACATGAAGGAAGGGGACATGCAGGATGAAGAACCCCGTGCTCATTGGGGTAGCAGGAGGAAGTGGATCCGGTAAATCCACGGTGGCGGGAGAGTTGTTCCGCCAATTTCAATACGATCGCGTGACGATGATCGAGCAGGATTCCTATTATAAAGATCAAAGCCATCTCAGCTTGGAGGAGCGGGTAACCACCAATTACGACCATCCGCTGGCATTTGACAATGACCTGCTTTTGACGCATCTGCAAGAACTTTTGCAGGGGCGTGCCATTGAGAAGCCTATCTACGATTTTAAAGTCCACAATCGCAAACAGGAGCGCGTGCGGGTGGAGCCCCAGGATGTCATCATTTTGGAAGGCATGCTGATCCTGGAGGATGAGCGCATACGCAATCTGATGGACATCAAGGTCTTTGTTGATACAGACGCGGATGTTCGAATCGTACGCCGAATCGTGCGCGATATCGAGGAGCGTGGACGTTCGCTCGAATCTGTCGTCAATCAGTACTTGAATATCGTACGACCGATGCATTTGCAGTTTATCGAGCCGACGAAGCGATACGCAGATGTCATCATTCCTGAGGGCGGCTTCAACCGTGTCGCGCTCGATCTGTTGTCGACGAAAATCAGCAACATCCTGTTGGAAAAACGAAAATATGTTCAGGTAACCCCTTAGAAACCAACGAGGAACACGCCGCTGCGGCGTGTTTTTTTGTGTGATCTGCAACGCGTGCCCGTTTCCACTCAACTCAATCCGTCAATACTTGGAAGAAAGAGAGCTGGAGGGGGGACCTGATATGCAACTGGAGCAACGTATCAAACGACGCCATTTTCTGGTGCTCATCTTCATGACGATTGTCTGGATTGGATTGCTCGCCCGTCTCTGGTGGATTCAACTGGGGGCTCCGCATCATTTTTCACGCAGAGGCATTGATCTGGTAAAAGGAGCTGTCAAGCAAAGGCAGCA
>DASQMM010000360.1:0-4265 GCA_035645495.1 Brevibacillus sp.
CCGCCCTAACCGTTGTCCTACTTCTTCAAAAGCGGCTAGCTGTGTGCCGCCCTCTCGAATGTGACGCAAAGTGACTTCTGCTAATACCAGGTCGTCATCTTCCGTCCATGCGTCTTGTCTGGAAGCTACCATATAAGTCCCTCCCGTAACCTTTAAAAAGGATGATGTAGTTCATCCTATGCTTTTCCCTATTCTTGTAGAATCGCTTTCTACTAGAAAAAGTATGTCCAAGCGAATAAATGTTTAAACGGGAGAAACCTTTAAATGACATTTTTATCCTTTTTTGCTTTTTGAAAGAAATTGATCTACCACGTATCGATGTTCTTCACTTCCCCACATGCCAGCACACTGCGCTACTTCCCGCTTGATCCGCTCTTCCTGATCAAAGCCTGCCCGCTTCCACTTCAGTATGTTCATGTAGGCTTCGATCCCGGTAAGCGGTTGAGCAGCTATTTTGAAAGCGAAACGCTCGACTTCCTCCCTCAACTGATCCGCGGGAAACACCTCGTCGACGAATCCGCTCCTTTTCGCCTCCTCGGCCGTGATCCGCTCCCCGGTAAGCAAGAGCGCCAAGGCCTTGGACGTCGGCAGCAAATCCAACAGCCGCGTGCCTCCTCCCCATCCCGTGGTGATGTGCATGCCGATTTGGATAAAGCCGAAAACAGCATTCTCGCTGGCAAAGCGAAAATGGGTTGCACCCGCGACCTCGCATCCTCCGCCGACAGCGGAACCGTTGATCATGGCAATGATCGGCTTGTTATAATGATTCATCGTCGAGAGCATGGCGGCTACTTTTCCCAGAAGCGGCTCTGCCTGCTCTCGCCCCCGCGCTGCAATGAACTGAGGCAGATCTCCCCCGGAGACGAAGCTTTTGCCTGCCCCTGTCAGGATGAGTACCTTCACCTGCTCGTCTGTGCGGCATTGCTCAAGCAATTGACTCAGCTCGTCCACAAGCTCGATGCTGATGGCATTATGTACATCGGGACGATTTAGCGTGATCATCCCTACTCCTGCCTTTTTCTCAAAAAGAATGGTCTGCATATCTCCATCGCTTCCTTTCTGCTGTTCTCTCTATTGTACAGGTAACAGATACAAATAAAAAAGGAAGGCCATGGCCCTCCTTTTCACGGTTAGGAAAGTAAGTTTTTCATCGCAGAAGAATTGTAGCCGACAATCAGGTTTTCCCCGTCTGTCAGGATCGGACGCTTCAGGAGCTGCGGTTCCTCACTCAGCATTTCGAGCAGTTGTTTGACGGACATATCATTGATGTCCACGTCCAGGTTTTTGAAGCGCTGGCTTCGGGTAGACAGGATTTCATCAAGCCCGTTGCTCGTCATTTTAATCATATCAAGCAGTTCTTCTGCTGTTGGCGGATTTTTAAACAAGTGCCGTTCTTCATAATTGACTCCGTTTTCTGCCAGCCATGCCTTCGCCTTGCGACAGGATGTACAGCTCGGATACGTGAAAAACGTAATTTTTGAAGTGCGTGTACGTTCAGCAACTGCCATCAGTTACCCCTCCGTCTCCTATATCGCATATCCATTTTGGTGTAAACTGGATATGTCACTTTATAAAAGTAAGCTAATAAAAAAACCTTTCTTACTTCGGATTATAAAGGTCTCATTTACACTATGTCAATAGTAGTTAATATAAAATATAGATACAATTTCGAGTCAAAGGGCCAAAAACACACTGCAACCTTAACAACCCGGGAAAAATCGGATACACTTATACAGATGTCTCATTGAAGGGGGTACCAGCATGCAATACGATGATGCACAAAAGTTAACCAGCGCTTTAGCTGACCCCACCCGTTTTTCCATTTATCAATATGTGGCATACAGCAAAAACCCGATTACGGTTCAGGAAGTAGCCGATCATTTTTCCATCCACCCGAATGTGGCCCGGCTTCATCTAACGAAACTGGAAGACGTCCATCTCCTCAAGGCCGTCTCGGACAAAAGCGGAAAAGGCGGACGCCCCAGTCGCCTCTACTCATTGTCTGATCAGGTGGTAAGCCTGCAGTTCCCTCCTCGTGACTACCAGCTGCTTGCGGACATCGCCATCGAAAGTCTTCTCTCGCTTGGCGAGGCCGGTGAAAAAGCACTGATCAATATGGGATATCGAATGGGTACAGAGATGGCAAAACGGGCAGTCGCCCAAAGCAGTCTGAATGTGCAAAACGCTTCTTTGGAGGAGAAGATGAATCATATTCACCGTCTCGTCGTAGCTCAAGGCTTGAAGCCGGAAATCGAGGTGTTTGAAGACGGTTGCCTGCGTTTTCGCGTACAAAATTGCACCTTTTCGGAGTCGGCCAAAAAATATCCTGATTCCATCTGCAAAATGCATAATGCCTTACTGACGGGAATATTTCAATCGTACCTGGGGAACATTGAGTTACGTGAGGACGAATCGATGCAATGTGGTTGTAAATCCTGCAACTATACGGTCATCCGTTATAGATAAACCATCCTGAATCACGCTTTGATGAAGAAAGTGTGAACAACTGCCAAAAAACCGTCATACCTTCCCGTTTACACGTGTTCACCTGTCCTATATAATGGGGAAGGAATCTTGTAAATATTGCCGATTACGCAAAAGGGGGGATACAGATGGATCGTATGTATCGCGTTCTTGGTTTCTGGACGATCGTGATCGCGCTGATGGCGTTCTGGGCACAATTGTGGCCAATGGCACTGATCTTCTTTGGTTTGACCGCTTTCTTCGTAGCTCTGAGCTATATGAACCTGACGGAGCGGGTATACTTAAACATTTTCTTTGGCTTTATGTTCGTGTCCTTCGTAGGTTTCACCTACTATACATTCTTTGTAATGCCGGTAGGTCCACAGGAACACGCATTCCTGCAAATGATTATGTAGGAAAAAAAAGATGCTCGCCACGAGCATCTTTTTTTAATTTGTGGGATAAAAAGAAGCTTCTTCCCGCACGTTCTTCCCTTGAACCACCACTCGGAAACGTCCTCCCAAGCCAGCAGGGTCCAGCAATTGCACAATCGCCCGATTCCGCTTCATCGCCTGACTGGTGAACGGGTCGCGATCTGCATGAGCCACCGCTTTTTGCAGCAGGCCGCAGCGCATGAGAAACTGATCCTGCCGTAGATAGTCCAATACGCGCAGACCATTTTCCTCCCCGCTCTTCAACCACTGGGAAAAATTCACGTGGCAGGTCAGATCCTGCTCACCGACATGCTGGTAGGGATCATCATGCGCCTGGTGGCGATGAAAACACATCAGCGTCCCCTTTTTGCGGCTCGGGTGGTACAACTCCTCCTGCAAATCCCCATAATCGATTGTGATCACATAGCCTGCGTCCAACAGCTGAGCCACTTCGCGGGCAGCCTGATCCATAGCGAGATTCACTTCGATCCGTACACCGCGCGCGACCTCTTCTTCTATGGACTTGAGATAATCAGCCAGAGCAGCCGTCGGGTCCCGGTAGGTCTCGACAAAGCCTTCATCGCTTGACGCCACCCATACCTCGCGCCATCCTCCCGCTTGCTTCTCCACAATATGTACCGGAAACGCATCCAGCCATTCATTGGACAGCACGACACCAGTAATCCCGTTTGTCTCCCGCGCGGCGTCACCCAAGGAATCGTACCAGACCTTCTCTACTTCATGGTCCCGCAAACTCTCCTGCTGCATAGCACGGTGATAAGGACTGGTCTCAATCATCACTACTCGGATGCGCTGATAAAGCTGTGGCTCACTTTCACGAAGTCGATCTAACAAATAGCGGCACAGGCTCCCCGTCCCGCCGCCAATCTCCACCACGTGAGGATTGGCAAACTCCCCCGCACGACACATTGCTGCCACCACATCCGCCAAGGTTTCCGCAAATACGGGGTGGACGACCGCACTAGTGTAAAAGTCTCCTTGTTTCCCTACCTTCTGCCTGTCGGTCATATAATAGCCCCAGACTGGATGGTAGAGAGCCAATTCCATAAAACGCGCGAAAGGGATCGCCTGTGTCGGTGCGCTATTGATTTCCTCTCGAATCCATTCGACTAGACCCATTCTCCTCTACTCCTGCTACCCAAAATCAACCTGATAAGGCTATAATACGTAAAGAAGTCATACAATAAAAGAAAGTGGTACTATGTCCCCCATCATACTATAAAAGGTGAAGATATGCGCAAATTCCTGCTCATCCTGCTTCTGGTTCTGTGTCCGTTGAGCGTATATGCCCAGGAAGAGCAAGCAGTTCCCCTGGAGCAACTGATTTTGCAGCAGCATTTTACGCAA
>DASQMM010000361.1:0-9310 GCA_035645495.1 Brevibacillus sp.
GGTGCCGACCCTTTTAACTTTATCATCTTTCGCTCTGAAAATCAAGAGGTTTTTTAAATTAAATCGTGTTTTTTCATTCTCTTTAAAAATACTCTCAAAAGCGACATGGCCTATCATAGCAAGTTGAAATCGAAAAAGCAAGGGTAAAATATAAAAAACTAACCTCCTTTCCATTCTCTTAGTAAAGCAAGCAATTCTCGTACAGAAAAGACTACTACTCGGGGAGTGAAAAGATCAGGAAGAACCTCAGTAGATTGCGTTTCTCCGCTCTCTTTTCTCCATTTGTCCAAACACCACTCCAATACTCTCTGATCGGTGGCACGCCTTTCAGGTTTAAGATCGATGCCTTGGCAATCAAACGACCTTTCAATGAGAACGGAAATGACGTTGCACTTGTTTGCCAATTGAACGTCGTGATCCAGACGATCCCCTACATGCGCAAACACTTCACCAGGCAAAGCACGAAAAACATCCGGGTCAGGTTTTCCTGTCCCTACTCGCTCTGGGGTTATCACCACTTCGAACAATGGAAGTAAGCCCAGTGCTTCCATGACAGGAGCCTGATATTTATAAAATCCGTTCGTCACGACCGCCAGTGAAAAACCAAGTTTTTTCATCTCCTCCAACGCCTCTGCAATTCCGCTTTCCAACAAGTGCACTTTGGGATGGACGCAATGATTTTGGACCAGTTCTTCGATATCGCAAGACTTTTCGATGCCAAGTCGTGCACACAATCCCTCCAGCATCTCATCCCAATCGTACGCTTCGACATACCTGCCCTGTGTCATGCGACGTTCATGCTCCGCCACCAGTTCAGCCACCGCATCATAAGGCCTTCCCAACTTCCCGGAGACTGTCTGTGCAATCTCCGGAAACACCCATTTGCCAAAAGGATTCTGCATCAGCGTGCCATCCAAATCAAACGTGATCCATAGCTTGGTCATTTGATCGCCCCCGAGGTCAGTCCTTCAATAAATTGCTTGGAAGCAAACAAGAACGCCACGATCATGGGCAGGGAGGAGATCGTCAAGCTGGCAAACAACAGGTTCCACTCCGTATCGTACTCCCCGAACAAGGTCAGTACCCCAAGCGGAATCGTGCTTAATTCCTCGCTTTTCAAAAAGATCAGCGGATAGAAGAAGTCATTCCAGACGCCAATCAGATGCACAATCCCGACCGTAGCCAAAGCTGGCTTCATCAATGGCAGGATAATCTTGTAGTACACCTGGAAGCTGTTGCAGCCATCTAGCCTAGCGGACTGGTCCAATTCCGTGGGCAAGGTGCGGAAAAAACCGTAAAACACGAAAACGGCAAACGGAATCCCTCCCGCCACGTACAAAATCACCAGCGAGGTCAGCGTATCCAACAGATTGAGCTGCAGCATGATCATGTACAGCGGCAAAATCGCCAGCTTCATGGGAAGCATCAATCCGATCATAAAGAAAAACAGTACAAACGGGTTCCAGCGAAATGAAAAGCGCGACAGGTAGAAGGCTGCCAATGACGAGATGAACAGGATAAAAAATACGGAGAGTGCGCTCACGTACACACTGTTCCACACATATGACCCAAAACTGACCTTCTCCCACACCAGGACGTAGTTCTCAAAGGATAACGAATGCGGCAATCCCAGCGGTGAAGTCAATATCTCCAAATTGCTTTTAAAAGAAGAAGAGATCATGAGAAACACCGGATACAGCATCAGAAACGAAAACAACAACAGAATCAGATATTTTGCGTATTGACCAAAGCGTGCCGTCATGTTCTCCCTCCTATTGTTCATATTCCTTGCGCTTGAAGAAAAAGAGCAGAATGGCAGTCGCACTGGAAATCATCAAGAAGAGGACGACAGCCAAGGCCGAGCCAAGCCCAATCGACTCCCCTCCATCGACAGACCCAAACGCCAGCCGATAAAAGAACGTCGCCAAAACATCTGTAGAAAAATAAGGGCCTGCCTGTGAGCCTTGCATCGCAAAGATCAATTCAAAGGTTTCAAACGCTCCGATAAAGGTAAGAATCGTCATGACCATAATTGAGGGCATCGCCAACGGAATGGTCATCTTCATCAGCATTGTGAAGCCTGAAGCACCGTCCATCTTGGCCGCATCGTAGATCTCCGACGGAATCGCCTGCAGACCAGCCAGGAAAATCAGCACCGCAAAGCCCAGCCCATACCAGCCGTTTACGAGGATAATGGTATACAGTGCCGTATTGGGATCGCCCAGCCACGGTCGTGCCAATTCCTCCAGTCCGATAAAACGCAAAAATGTATTTAACGCCCCGTAGGTCGGGTTCAAGATCAGGCTGAACAGGAAACCGACGACAATAACAGAAAGCAGCTTCGGTAAAAAAAGAACCGTTTTGAAAAACTCTTTGCCGCGGATTTTGCTGTTGATCAATAAAGCAAGCAGAAAGGCGACAATCAATTTTGCCAACACCGTCCCTATGAAGAAGATGACGTTGTGGCCAAGAGCGCGATAAAACGTCTCCTCAAAGGGCGCTTCCGTAAAAAGACGGACAAAATTCCCGAGCCCGATGAATTCTCCTCGACGCAAGCCGTTCCACTCAAAAAAACTGTTTAAAAACGCTGAAAATATCGGATAGACCTGAAACCACACATAAAAGAGAAGCGCGGGAAGCAAAAACAAGTGCACCAGATGCTTCTTCCAATTGGTTCTTTTTCGCTTGGACGTCTTTGGCTGAATCTCCGTCGTTTTCTCCAGTACAGGCATTCGGCTCAATCCCTCCTTATACGAGCAGATACAGTCAAGCGATGAAGCCTGACTGTATCGCTCCACTTGCTGTCACTTGCTCTTCCTTGTTACTTCTTGGGCTTAAACCACTTGTCAGCGGAGGCCTGGGCCGCTTCGGCTACCTGATCAACCGTCAGTTTATTGATGTACAAGCCCTGCAGCGAGTCCTCAAATGTCGTTTTGGTCGTCGGTGTGCCTTCTCCGAAGTGAACCAGCATCATATAACTGGTCATGCTCTTCTCGCTGAGCTGGGTCATTTTTTGCACCAGCGGATGCTTAGGCGTTACGCCAGGAATCGCACTCAGACGGTTCAATTCATCACTAAACATCTGCCCAAACTCCTTGGAAGCCAAAAACTCGATGAACAGCTTCGCCTCTTCCGGATGCTTAGTCGCCTTGGCAATTCCGTAGGAGCCGTCCACCCAGTTGATCATCGGGGTTTCTCCGCCCTTCTCTTTTGCCAGAGCAGGGAGGATGTCGATCGGCATGCCCGGGTTCTGCTTCTCAAACGTCTCCAGACGGTAGCTGCCATTGATGTACATCGCGGCTTTGCCGGTATAGAACAGGGCCTGCGCATCCTTGTCGTCAATCGCAATAAAGTCAGGCGGGAAATACGGTTCGAGATCCTTCATCCGCTTGATGGACTCTTTAAAAGCTGCATCCGTCAGATTGATCTCGCCGGAAAGGAGCTTTTGAACGTATTCTTCGCCGCCGTAAGCGCTTGGGCCGAGAACGCTGTGGGCGATGGAGAGCAGGTAAGCAGCCTTGCCTGCTTGAGCGATCGGAACGATTCCCTTTTGCTGCAAAGCCTGGGATACTTGCAATAGCTCATCCCATGTCGTCGGAGGCTGCAAGTTGTTCTCTTCAAAAATCTGCTTGTTGTAGAAAATGACAGCGGAGTTGATGGATAGCGGTACACCGTATACCTTGCTATCCGAGCCACGCGCTGCATCCAGGTAGGATTGCGGAATGTCCTTGACCCCTTTGGCATCATCGATCGGCAGCAGATAGCCAGCGTCGGCGATCGAAGTGGCTCCTGAGTACGGCCGAAGCTGAACAATGTCAACACCTGTCCCGGAAGTGAGTGAATTGGTCAGGATCGTATTGTATTCCGTGGATTTAAAAGAACGAAACTTCACTTTGATGTGTTCGTGCTGTTTTTCAAATTCGGTAATGAATTTCCCATACGCATCCTTGTCCTCCGGACGCCAGCTATACATCACCAGCTCCACCGGATCCTTCTTGGCCTCTTCTGCTGCGGGCTGCTGCTGTGGCTGTGCAGCATTCTGTTCCCCTGGAGCAGATGTCGAAGTACCGCTGCTGCATGCAGATAAAATCAGCATTAGTACGGCGCTAAACAACCAAATCCCCATACGTCTCACCGTTACAATCGCCTCCACGTTCGCTATTAGTTGCTTGCTCATCTGTGTAAAGCCTCATGTAGGAATATTTTATAATATTATAATAATTCGCGAAATATTTTTTCAACTATTTATTCTAAATTTTCAGACCGTTGATAGAAAAAAAGAGACAGACTCTTCGTCTGCCTCTTTGTGAAACGGTTTTGGGACCGTTTCTTACATCATACCCATGCCGCCCATGCCACCCATGTCTGGCATGCCCATAGGCGCTTTGTTTTCTTCTGGTTTGTCCGCGATCACCGCTTCTGTAGTCAGGAACATAGCCGCTACAGATGCTGCGTTGGAGAGTGCGGAACGAGTTACTTTCGCAGCATCCACGATACCAGCCTCGAGCATGTTTACATACTCTTCGGTAGCGGCGTTGAAGCCGATGCCCACTGGTTCATTTTTCAGACGCTCTACGATGACAGAGCCTTCCAGCCCTGCGTTCGCTGCGATTTGACGTACAGGCTCTTCCAGGGAGCGGAGTACGATTTGTGCCCCTACTGCCTCTTCTCCTTCTACGTCCAGAGCGGCTACTGCTTTGATCACGTTGATCAATGTAGTACCACCACCAGGTACGATACCCTCTTCTACTGCTGCGCGAGTAGAGTTGAGCGCGTCCTCGATGCGGAGCTTCTTCTCTTTCAGTTCGGTTTCCGTTGCAGCACCCACTTTTACAACCGCTACGCCGCCAGCCAGTTTAGCCAGACGCTCTTGCAGTTTTTCGCGGTCGAATTCGGAAGTGGTGTCTTCGATTTGTTGACGGATTTGTGCTACGCGGCTTTCGATCGCAGCCTTGTCGCCAGCACCTTCCACAACAGTGGTGTTTTCTTTGGTAACCACGACTTTGCCAGCGCGGCCCAATTGTTCCAGCTTGGTGGATTTCAGATCCAGACCCAGCTCTTCTGTGATCACTTCGCCGCCAGTCAGTGCAGCGATGTCTTGCAGCATTGCTTTGCGGCGGTCACCAAAGCCAGGAGCCTTAACAGCTACTGCAGTGAAGGTACCACGCAGTTTGTTCACCACGAGAGTAGCCAGCGCTTCGCCTTCTACATCTTCCGCGATGATCAGGAGAGGTTTGCCGCTTTGTACCACTTGCTCCAGTACAGGCAGAACTTCCTGGATGTTGGAGATCTTTTTATCGGTGATCAGGATGTAAGGGTTGTTCAGAACCGCTTCCATCTTGTCAGTGTCTGTGATCATGTAAGGGGAAGCGTAGCCGCGGTCAAATTGCATACCTTCTACAACTTCCAGCTCAGTTGCGAAACCTTTGGACTCTTCAACGGTGATAACGCCGTCTTTGCCCACTTTTTCCATTGCTTCAGCAATCAGGTTTCCAACCTCTTGATCGTCAGCGGAGATAGCCGCTACTTGTGCGATCGAGGATTTGTTCTCAACCGGCTTCGCGATAGCTTTGATTTCTTCTACTGCAGCGCGAACGGCTTTGTCCATACCGCGACGGATTACCATCGGGTTAGCGCCCGCTGTTACGTTTTTCAGACCTTCACGGATCATGGCAGCAGCCAGGACAGTTGCAGTGGTTGTACCGTCACCCGCGATGTCGTTTGTTTTGGTGGCTACTTCTTTCACGAGTTGCGCACCCATGTTTTCGTAAGCATCTTCCAGCTCGATTTCCTTCGCGATGGTCACACCGTCATTGGTGATCAGCGGCGAACCGAATTTTTTCTCCAGTACCACGTTGCGTCCTTTTGGACCAAGTGTTACTTTTACCGCGTTTGCCAATGTTTCCACACCGCGGAGCATTGAGCGGCGAGCGTCTTCAGAGAACTTGATTTGTTTTGCCATCGATTCTCTACCTCCTGCTTTATGTGTTTTCCTAACGGTATCCTATGTGAAGGAACGAATTAGCCGACGATCGCGAGGATATCGGATTCGCGAAGCACCAGATATTCTTTGTTATCCACTTTCACTTCAGTGCCGGCATACTTGGAGAAAATCACCTTATCGCCTTCTTTTACTTCCAACGCGATACGCTCGCCGTTGTCAGCAACACGACCGGAGCCTACAGCGATAACGCGGCCTTCTTGCGGTTTTTCCTTTGCCGTGTCAGGCAGAACGATCCCGCTTGCGGTCGTTTCGTCTTTGGAGATAGCTTCGATTACCACACGGTCACCCAATGGCTTCAGCACTAAAAACACCCTCCTCAAAAAATGTAGGTTAAGAAAGTTTGTTGTTAGCACTCAACTTGATCGAGTGCTAACACCCAATTCCTATAATAATGAATCACCTTTTACTTTGCAAGTGGTTTCCCTCACATTTTTCCATCTATCTGATCTCTCAACTCTCTCTAGCAGGAAGCGATTTTCTAGCAAAGAGGTTCTAGCAATTATTCCGGCTCATATAATCAAGCATAGAGTATAGTCAAGACGTCCAAGGAGGGACCCAAAACATGCGAAATTGGTTTTTACTTGGTGTGATAGCACTTGTGATCTTCGGTATCAGCCGTCTCTTTTCAACAGACACTCCTTCCCCGATCCAGGTAAATGTCAATTCAGCCAAAGCCGTCTACTGGGATGGTCAGCCGCTTACGATTCCAGAGACCAAGCATCTGTCAAAAGGCGATAAAGCCCCGCCCGCTACTATTGAATATCAAGGGAATCTATACGTCCCTCTCTCCATGGTCGGAGAATGGCTGGACAAGCCCGTCGGCTGGGACCCGCATACATCGATGGCCTGGGTCGGACCAGCACCGGCAGCTCCTGCCACGCCTGCGGCGGATGCAGGCGCCGTAGCGATCAAGCCTGCAGTCCCGCCTCAAACGGCTCCCTCAGAGCCTGCTGCCGTTGCCGCAAGTGCAAGCAATCTTCCTGCCGCACCCAAAGCCGCCGCTCCAGCTGAAGCAAACGAAGCTTATCATCTCTTCGGCATCAAACTCGGCATGTCAGCACAACAGGTAAAAAGCATTCTCGGTGAGCCCAATCGTACAGAACCAAGCAGCCTGGGCTATCAATGGTGGGTCTACAACAAGGACTTGTCGAAATATCTGCAGATCGGCATCGCCGGGGATCAGGTCGTCGATCTCTACTCCAACGCACCGACGGCCAAACTCGGCGGCACCGGCATCGGAGCCAGTCTTAAATCGATTACGAGCAAGCATTCTCTGCAAAACGTCGTCTCCTTTTCCTATATGGGGGCAAACATCCAGATCACCAATCAAATGCAGCAGCGTCCGCTCGTTTTAAAAGACGGAACACCCTTGATCTTCTACCTCGACAAGCAAAACAGCGACAAAGTGACGGCTCTGCGGATGATCAACACCCAGATGCTGCTGCGCGGCGGCTTTTATGAAACCAAATGGACCTACACAGGAAAAGCTCCCAACTTCGATCCTCCTCCCCTGACAATCAAACAACGGGAGCTGGTCAACGCCGCCAATGAACGCCAATTGCTCGACCTGGTCAACGTCGTCCGCTATCGATACAAGCTTCCTGCGCTTTCCTGGCATGAAGGAGCCGCAGAAGTCGCACGCCAACATAGTCAGGATATGATGACAAATGACTTTTTCGACCATATTTCTGCTACGAGCGGCCTGGACCCCTTTGCCCGTTTGAAACAGGCAAACATCCGCTACACCATGGCCGGGGAAAACATAGCGGCGGGCTACCCGGATGCCATCGAAGCGCATGAGAGCTGGATGAACAGTCCCGGCCACCGCAAGAATGTGCTGGAAAAAGGCTTTACGCAGCTCGGTGTAGGCGTCGTCACGGATTATTTCACGCAAGCCTTTCTCACATTGCCGAAATAAGCCACCTAAACGACGAACCCGGCTTCCTTCTCAAGGACGCCGGGTTCCTTTTTCTACCTTGGGCAAATGAAGCTGTTCACGTATTGCGTCAACCTTTGCGGAAAACTCGACCACGACCGTCTCCTCCTGTTTGGTATGCAAAATCAGCCACGGCTGACGTCCTCCCGACTTCGGCATGATGACGAACATGTTGGTAATCTGAGTATCCAGATTGGATGCCTGATGCACCAAGCGCTTTGGGGGAGCCAGGGGAATTTTCACGATCATGGCATTCTCCAGCGAAGGGTTGAGATCCAACACACGACCGCTCACACTATCGAGGATGCGCTGCGCCTGCTGCTGAAAAACCGAAGAATTGGGGAAGGTCCTGACGACTTGCTGTTTGTCTGTATCAAACAATTCTACTTGCTCAGCCTGACCACTCTGTTCTGTCGGTTGTGCCGCTGCTGCCTCAGCCGGAAAAGGAAATAGGAGCAGGGCCGCACAAAGAATCCACCGAATCATTGCGCACCTCCCTTTTCATACTGTATTAGTATATCCGGGTGCACAAAGGTAAAACGTGGGCAATAAAAAAAGTCCTCACTCTCGGAGGACTTAAGCTTCGCCTTGACTGCTGACTTCATCTGTTTGGGTGCGGTATTCCTTTTCCCACTCTTCATCCTTCTTCAACTGCTTGCGGTAGACGATTCGTGACAGCCAGGTACTGATCTCATACAGCACAATCAAAGGAACCGTCACCAATACATCGCTCATAATATCAGGCGGAGACAACGTAACACCGATGACTGTCAGGAGAAAATAGGCGTACCGCCGCAGCTTGGACAGCCTCGCCGGGTTGAGAATTCGCAGCCGAGTGAGGAACATCACGATGATCGGCAGTTGAAATAAAACCCCGAACGGCAAGACCATATTGAACATAAAGCTGAAAAATTCCCCGATGCCATAGTTGGGATCTACCCCCATACTGCCTGTCAAATTGGACATGAACTGCATCAGCATCGGAAATACAATATAGTAGCCGAACAAGATTCCCGCGACAAAGAGGAAAAAAGCAGCAGGTATAAAATACAGCGTTCCACGGCGCTCGGTCTCTCGCAGACCTGGAGAGACAAAACGCCAGATGTGATACAGGGCAACCGGCAGAACAACCACTATCCCTACCAGCACCGCCACCTGCATGTACACACGCAGCGCGTCAGAGGGATGCAGGGAAATAATCGGAACACCGTCGGCTATTGGTTGCTGCTTCAGGTATTCGATGAGCGGCCCTGCCAAAAAGAAGCCCACGATCAATGCCACTACAAATACGGCCAACACCCAGATGATTCGCTTGCGCAACTCTGTTAGATGTTCAACCACTGTCATTTCCTGATCGGTCATGGCAACCA
>DASQMM010000362.1:0-3646 GCA_035645495.1 Brevibacillus sp.
TTCAGCCTCTTTGCCCGGCTGATCTTCCTCTTTCGCCAATTCCATCATTTTTTGCAGCAAAATATGCTGGGGCATATGCATTAGTCGTTCCAATGGCACATTCAAAGCCTCCGCCAGCTTGATTGCGGTCTCAGGCGATATTTGCAAGGGTCGCATACGATCAGCTCCTTTCTCATTCTTTCAGTATAATACAGGGTAAATGGGCAATCCAGTTTCCAAAAAAAATAATCCCAATCGCAAAGGAAGGGATTATTCGATGCACCTATCCGATTATTTAGCAGCAGTCGTTTTTTGGGTGAGGATACATGGTACGCCAAACCCAATCGTTCCGGGCTCTGACATCTTTTCCAAATAAGCCAATCCGCGTGAACACTGCTGTTTGCACACCTGACAGGTTTGGGATGTCACGATTTTTAAATTTACCTGATTGGGATGGTTTCGTTTATCCTTTTTGATTTTCTTTCCCTTGGCCACCCGTCATTCCCCCCATAGCCCTGAACTCAATCCAGTCTATGTAGGAAATCGACCCTGTACCTTAGGCAAAGATACAAAATATAGCAAAGAGGCTCTAATTGGGCGAGTTAATCGGCCAAGAGTTTTTGCAACTCTTTCTCTAGCGTCTTAGCATCGATCATTCCAATGATTTTTTGGCGAACAATTCCTTCGCGGTCAACGAGATACGTGGTTGGAAAAGCCATGATTTTGTACCGATCGGATACACTTCCCGTCACGTCCATGGGAATGGGAAAGGTTAGCTTATGGGATTGGACAAACTGCATCGCGGCTTCCGGATTATCATTGCTCGTAACATTTACGCCGTACAGATCCACTTTCTTCCCATACACCTCGTATATTTTTTGCAAATCCGGCGCTTCCATTTTACATGGTCCGCACCAGGAGGCCCAGAAGTTGATAATCAAGGGCTTCTCGCGCTTTCCTGCTACGTGGTACTGCTGGTTGTTCAGTCCCGTCAGCGTAAAATGAGGGGCCTGGTAGCCCACTTCCGGTTTTTGTTCCTGTGCCATGACTTGTACGCTCTGCTGCCCGACAATGACATAGCCAAGCCCAACAGCCAGCAGCATGGCCAATACCAGTCTCTTCATCTAATCCCCCAGCTTTCTCGGTTAAAATCCGGTAAAGCCCCCGTAAAGCTGAATCAACACGCGAGTAATGTCCGTCAATTTGTCTGTATACAAGAGCACACCGAAAACGATCATGATTACTCCCCCAGCCTTCATGAAGCGATCCGAATACTTGACGATCGCGCTCACTTTGCTGATGAAAAAGGTCATGATGAAGAAGGGAATCGCGAAGCCCAACGTATATGCCAAAGTATAAGACAAGGCAAGGGACGGTTCGGATACACCCATCACGATGATTCCCGAAAGAATGGGGCCGACACATGGTGTCCAACCGGCTGCATACGTCATGCCTACCAGTATAGATCCAGTATACCCCAAGGGTCGGGATTTTAAATCGACCTTCCAGGTGCGCATCATCCAGTCCATTTTAAAGACCTGCAGCATCACCAGACCGATAATGACAAGCAAAATGCCGCCAAGCTGCCGAATGAGATCCTGTTTGTCAACGAACAAGCTGCCAATCCAGGATGTCGACAATCCCAATGCGATAAAGATAATGGAAAAACCAACCATAAAGAACAGGGTATGGAGCAGTGCCTGTTTTTGGAACACAGCCTTGCCCTTCTTCACTTCATCCATCGTAACTCCGGTTATGTAAGAGAGAAAGGACGGGTAAAGCGGCAGGCAGCAAGGCGATATAAACGAGAGAAAGCCTGCTCCAAAGGCTAACAGTATAGAGATTTCGCCACTCATCGTTACCTCCACTAAAAGTTGCTTGTTGTACCTATTGTAACGAATCTTTCCAGAAGCCAAAAGCGGTCCTCGCACTTTGTCTTAAATACGTGACATTTTAGACAACATAATTTTTATTATGTAAACTCTTTTGGTAACATCTCGTTTTGATTTCTAAGCAAACAGGTTCAAACTACCGACCAATTAACTCAGTAAAAATAGCATCATCCAATACCACATAAAAAAAGAGACGGAGCAATCCGTCTCTTTTCATGTTCCAATTCATTATTATTGGTTTTGAATGCTGACTTTGCTTCCGTCTTGAAGAAGCGTCTGTCCTTTTACCACGACTTGATCGCCTTCATTCAAACCGGAGACGATCTCAATCTGGTCGCTGGAGCCTTTTCCGGTCGTTACTTCGATTTGTTTCACGACATCGCCCTCGAGCTTGAATACGTACTGCTTCCCGCTGCGTTCGAAAACTGCGGCGCGGGAGACGATCAAGCTGGAAGCACCCTCTGTACCAGCGGATGGGAAGGTAACCGTTACGACCATATCCGATTTCAGTTCATTCTTTTCATTCGGAATGGTAACCTCGACCGGATACGCCTTCATTTGTTGATCCATCACCGGGCTTACGGCAGTAACCTTCGCATCCAGCGTCTGCCCAGTAGATTGTACATGCACCTTAACCGGTGTACCGACTGTTACCTTGGTAATGTCAGCTTCGGACAGATTTGCCTTTACAATCAACGAGCTCGTATTCACGACTACCACAACAGGCTGTTGACCGGCCATTTGACCGACTGCGCCGTTGACGCTGGAGATAAATCCGTCGATCGGAGACGTGACGGTCGCATTCGCCAACTGTTCCTTGGCGTTTTGCAAGGCGACAGACGCTTGCTGCACAGAAGCCTCAGAGACTTGAAGCCCCGTCTTTTTCTGCGCCGTTTGCAAATTTTGCTGCGCGTTGTCATAAGCGGTTTGTGCATTTGCCAGTTGGTTGTTGGCTTGCTCCATTTGTTGGGATGAGATCGCGCCTTGCGTAAAGAGGTTCTGCATCCGTTGCTGATTGAGTTTCGCCTCATTCAAACTCAGTTCTGCCTGTTTCAAACCGTTTTGGGCTTGCGTAAGGCCTTGATCTGTACTGTTACCCGTCTGGTTCAGGTTTGCCTTGGCTACAGCATAGGAAGCTTCTGCCTGCTGTACGCCATTGATCAGATCTTGTTCATCCAATTTGAACAGAACTTGACCCTTGGTCACATGCTGACCCAGTTTGACTGGGAGGGAAGTAATTTTCCCCCCCACTTTTGGCATGACTTGCACTTCTTCGACCGGCGCCAGCTTTGCTGTAATACCGGAATCAGATTCTACTGCACCAGTCTTAACCGAGTCGATTTGAACAGGGGTGACGGTCTCCTTTGTTTCTTCGGCTGGTGCCGTCGTTTCCGGTTCTGGAGCCGAGCAAGCACCCACTACCAGCGATATGGCCAACAAGGCCAGTATGACAGGTTTTTTACTTCTATTCATAATGTCCCTCCTTCTCCGTGCGCACCTTACGATTCCAAAGCCGGAACGGTTTTCTGCTGCTTCTTCTGCAGTTTCTTTTGTTGCTTTCTCAGGCGTTTTTCTTTGCGTTTTCTGCCCATGTCATGGAACCATGAAGCGACTACAGGGACCAGCACGAGTGTAATCAGGGTCGAGAAGCTAAGACCAAAAATAACGGTGATGGCCATCGGCGCCTGCGTCTCTGTACCAGAACCGCCAGCAAAAGCGAGAGGTCCGATTGCCAGAATCGTTGTCAGTGTCGTCATCAAGATCGGACGCAGACG
>DASQMM010000363.1:0-3089 GCA_035645495.1 Brevibacillus sp.
TTTTTTCTTGGGCTGCGCTACAATATTTTCTGGAGGTGTGACTATGAAAATCGGAATAATCGGACTTGGCAGCATGGGCCAGATGCTGGTCACGGCCTTTTGCAAAAGCAAAGCAGTGTCCCCTAAGGATCTGCTCGTCTACAACCGAACGCGTGAAAAAGCGGACAGAATGAAAGAGACCTATGGCGTGACAGTCGCTTCTTCCGCTCAAGAAGTCGGCCAAGGCTCTGACTTGCTCTTTGTCTGCACCAAGCCATTGGATCTACTCCCGCTTGTGAAAGAGCTGTCCCTCCCTGCGCGGGTTCATCTCGTCTCCGTAGCGGCTGGTGTCAGCATTGAAGAACTTGAAGCCGTACATACAGGTCCCGTGAGCAAAGTCATTCCCACCATCACATCACAGGAATTGCGGGGAGTTTCTTTGTATACCTGCAGCAGCAGACTGAACGTAGAGCAGCAAAAATGGTTAGCTTCCCTGCTGTCATCGATTGGGACGGCGCAAGAGGTTTCCGAGCAGGAAATCGAGACGGCGACGATTCTGACCAGCAGCGGACCGGGACTGTTGGCAGGAATCATGGAATCCTTTGCCCAGGCAGCTGTACGCAAGTCGCCGGGACTCCCCCTCGATACGGCGAGAAAGATGCTAGTGGAAACGATGCTGGGTACCGCCCAGCTGCTGCAATCCGAACAGCTTGGCTTTGACCAGCTAATCGAGCGTGTCGCCACCAAAGGGGGAATTACTGAAGAAGGACTTCGGGTCCTGGAAAACAGACTTCCTGCCGGATTCGACAAGCTGTTTGACATGACCGAATCCAAGCATGCCTTGCTCAAAGAGCGGGTTAAACAGCAGGCTGCAAACAATCAAGAAAAAGGAGACTAGAAGATATGAAAATCGGTTGGATAGGTTTGGGAAACATGGGAGTCCCGATGGCAAGCAATCTGCTGCAGGCAGGTTACGAATTGTACGTCTGGAACCGCACACCGGAAAAAACAGCGGTGTTGTGCGAAAAAGGGGCAAAACGCGCTGACTCGCTGGAGCAATTGGTAGAGACTTGCGATGTACTGTTTACGATGGTAAGTGATGATGCGGCAGTAAAGGAAATCTACACCGGGACAGATGGCATCCTCGCTTCTTCTGCCGTTCGCGGCAAATTGGCTGTCGATATGAGCACCATCTCACCAGATACTTCCCGGATCATTGCAGAGCAAGCCAAACAAGCCGGTCTGCGTTTCCTCGACGCGCCAGTCTCGGGTAGTGTCGGGCCAGCCAAAGAAGCGACTCTGGTCATCATGGTTGGCGGGGAACAAACGGACTATGAAGAAGCCAAGCCGATGTTGGACAAGCTGGGCAAGATCGCTTTGCATATGGGATCGAACGGGGCAGGGACATCCGCCAAGCTGGCGATTAACCTTTTGCTGGGCATTACGGTGCAGGGCGTTTCCGAAACGCTTCTTTTTGCCCGCTCGCTTGGGATCGGCACGGAGCAGATGCTGCAAATCATCTCGGAAAGCGCTGTCGGTACTCCTTTGATTCGCGGTAAAGCCGCATCGA
Source organism: Brevibacillus sp. (assembly GCA_035645495.1). Taxonomy (GTDB): domain Bacteria; phylum Bacillota; class Bacilli; order Brevibacillales; family Brevibacillaceae; genus Brevibacillus. Next base: position 1,550 of record DASQMM010000363.1, read on the forward strand.
TTTTGGCTGACGACTATCCTGCCGCTTTCGCCTTGAAGCATATGACGAAGGATTTGCGCCTCGCGCGTGAAGCAGGTGTCTCCACTCCTCTGGCAGAATCGGCTGCCGCCACTTACCGCCATGCTTTGGAGGACGGATTGGGAGATCTTGATCTGATGGCGATCCTGCGGTATTTGGATAGCAACAAGTAGAAAAAAGGAGAGCATCCAGTATCGGCATCTGGCATGCTCTCCTTTTTTTTAACGTGAGTTGTGCTTTCAGCTGTTCATTGAGCAGCTTGGCGGCTTCTCAAACAGATTTTGCGGAACGAGCCTGATGGATGCGCAGCGCAATGAAAATAGCTCCTGCCAGCAAAACAGCAGACAAATAATAGACTGCCCGCGGTCCCTGCCACTCTGCAAAAGCCCCCATCAAGAGCGCAGACAGGCCAAAGCTGAGCGAATCAATCGTATCTTTGGCCGACATGACGTACGGTAGTGTCGAATCCGGTGCCGCTTGTTGCAACACCGTCTGCTTCGCGATCAGTTGCATTTGAAAGACTGGCCCGAGCAAAAGGGAAAACAGCAGAGCTGCAAACGGATTGCTGCTGCCAGCAAATAAAAAGGTAAGGATGCTTGCCCCGATCGTCCCCAAAAGAATCCAGCGGGTCAAGTGCTGCTGCATCCGCTGGGCAGCAGCCATCAAAACGGAAACGCCGATAATCGAGCCAAGCATGTACCCTGCATTGATATACCCCCACCACTCCTCGCCTTGTCCCAGGACCTTCAGAACAAACGGCAGGATGATGGCAGCGATCCAGACTCCGCTCGACAAACCAATCAACACATCCATCACGACAATCAGGCGCAGCCTGCTTTCCCTTCGTATCCACTTCCAACCCGTCAGCCAGTCTGTTTTTTCCGTCTGCTCTTCCATCTCAGAACGCTGTACATATCCGATCCCCAGCATGGCCCCTGCAGCCAGACCATACGAGCTAACTGTTCCCCATAACACGTTGTCAGCACCCAGCATGACAACCGCTATGCCGCCTGCAGCCCAGCCAGCGAAGTAGACCGTCTGATCAGAGGCAGCCAACAATCCGTTGGCCCGAAGCAGGGCTTCACGAGGAACCAGCCTTGGTACCAACGCATTTCGTGCTGGTGTAGCCCAGCCATCCAAATACGCAATCAAGGCAATCAGAACGAATATCAGCAATCTCCCTTCCTCAGCCGTTGCCGCAGCGATGACAAGCAATGTTGTTTTTACAGTCTGCGAAGCAAACAGGATGCGTTGCAGGGAAAAACGGCGAAACAACAAGGGAGCCGTCAAACTCCCAGCCGACCTCATCGCGACATTCACGACCGGCACCATCGAGGTAAAAAAGATTGAATCCGTCGCCGTGTAGACGACGGTAATCACTGCCACAATATAAAAAACATCCCCCAGATTGGCCAATGACTGACCCGCCCAGAGGAATAGAAAACGTTTATTCCACATGCCATGCAACCCCCTGTCGGTTCAGAACACCATTTTTGTTCTGTTGCAAAGGAAATCTCATTTC
>DASQMM010000364.1:0-2044 GCA_035645495.1 Brevibacillus sp.
AAAAAAACGATAGAATAGTGAGGTTGGCGAGATGCAACGATATTTTGTCGAGCCAGATCTCTTTTCCGAGAATGAGATTACCATTGTCGGCGACGACGTTCACCATATCGTAAACGTGATGCGGGCCAAGGAAGGCGACGAGATTTATGTCTCAGATGGCGAAGGGCATTCTGCCAAAGCTGAGCTCGTCGTCCTGTCTGCCAAAGAAGTGAAGGCGCGTGTGCTTGAGTTGCTGGATGAGCGGTCTGAGCTTCCGATCCGCATCACGATTGGACAAGGGCTGCCAAAAGGCGAGAAGATGGAGTGGATCTTGCAAAAGGGGACGGAACTGGGAGCGTACTCCTTTTTTCCGTTTTCTTCCGAACGCACCATCGTCAAGCTGGACGCCAAAAAAGAAGCAAAAAAATTAGAACGCTGGCGCAAAATCGTGAAAGAGGCTGCTGAACAGTCGCATCGCACAGTTTTGCCACAATTGCTGCCACCTTCCTCGTTTCGCGAGGTCCTGAAAACGGCAGGGGAGTACACGCGCTGTGCCATTGCTTATGAAAAAGAGGGCACAACGACGCTGCATCAGGTATTTGGTGAGTTGAACGCAGAAGATACGCTGCTCGTGCTTATTGGTCCAGAAGGAGGCTTTTCTCCGGAAGAAGTAGCGCTGGCAGAAGCGAATGGCTTTTTGCCGATCTCGCTTGGCTCACGCATCCTGCGGACAGAGACGGCTAGTCAGTATGTGCTGGCTTGCGCATCCTACCAGTTCGAGCGAAAGAATGGCACCGATGAGTGAAGGTGAGGAGCAGGAAAAAAGGAGGTATAGCCATGTCTACTGTTGCTTTTCATACATTGGGTTGTAAAGTGAACAGCTATGAAACAGAGGCAATCTGGCAACTGTTCAAGGCAGACGGCTACGAACGGGTTGATTTTGAACAAGATGAAGCCGATGTTTATGTGATCAATACATGTACCGTTACCAATACAGGGGACAAAAAAAGCCGGCAGGTGATCCGCCGCGCGATCCGCCGCAATCCGGAAGCCATCGTCGCTGTGACGGGATGCTATGCACAGACATCTCCGAGTGAGATCGCCCAAATCCCGGGTGTGGATATCGTCGTTGGGACACAAGGCCGCGACAAGCTGCTTGAATATGTGGAGCAGATTCGCCGTGAGCGTACCCCGATCAATGCCGTTGGAAACATCATGAAAGCGCGCGAGTTCGAGGAATTGGACGTACCGAACTTCACGGACCGCACGCGTGCTTCTTTAAAAATTCAGGAGGGTTGCAATAATTTCTGCACCTTCTGCATTATTCCCTGGGCGCGAGGTCTGATGCGTTCCCGCCAACCAGAGAGTGTTGTAGAGCAAGCCAAAAAACTGGTGGAAGCAGGCTATCTGGAAATTGTGCTGACCGGGATTCATACCGGGGGCTATGGCGAGGATCTGGAGGATTACAACCTGGCCAAGCTGTTGGTCGACCTGCACCAGGTGGAAGGGTTGAAGCGGATTCGCATCAGCTCGATTGAGGCCAGCCAAATCACAGACGAAGTGATTCAAGTCATCAATGATTCGGATCGCGTCGTGCGCCATCTGCATGTTCCCTTGCAGGCAGGCGATGATGAGGTACTGAAACGGATGCGCCGCAAGTACACCATGGCTGAATTCTACGAAAAAATGGTCAAGGTTCGTCAGGCGCTGCCAGGTGTGGCGTTGACGACGGATGTAATCGTCGGCTTCCCGGGCGAGACGGAAGAACAGTTCCAAAATGGTTATGACTATATCCGCAAAATCGGCTTTGCCGAGCTGCACGTATTCCCGTACTCGATGCGCACAGGGACGCCTGCTGCCCGAATGACCGACCAGATTCCGGAGGAAGTGAAGCATGAACGCGTCACTAAGCTTCTGGAGCTGAACCGCGAACTGCAGCTGGCTTATTCCCAACAATTCGTCGGGGATGTCTTGGAAGTGATCCCTGAACGCCCGTACAAGGAAGCCCCAGACAGCGGCCTTCTGATGGGCTACTCCGACAACTACCTGAACGTAGTGTTCGCCG
>DASQMM010000365.1:0-2884 GCA_035645495.1 Brevibacillus sp.
GCGACGGATGAACTGCCGCAAAGCGCTTCCGGACGAACAATCATGACGACAGAGCCCAAATTTGTTCCCAACCAAGCTGTCAATGTCCATGTTACCGAAGGTCTTAGCATCAACGTCCGCCTCGTTGACTGCGTAGGATACACGGTACAGGGGGCAAAAGGGTTCGAGGATGACAACGGGCCGCGCATGGTGAACACACCGTGGTATGAAGAACCAGTCCCGTTCGAGGAAGCGGCAGAGGTCGGTACGCGCAAAGTGATCCAGGAGCACTCCACCATCGGTATTGTGGTGACCACAGACGGCAGTATCGCGGAGATTCCGCGTGTGGGATACATTGACGCCGAGGAACGCGTTGTCAATGAACTGAAAGAAGTAGGGAAGCCGTTCGTCATCGTAGTCAACTCGACACGTCCCCGCTCGGATGAAGCACAAAATCTGCGCGTCCAGCTTCAGGAAAAATACGATGTTCCTGTCGTGGCTCTCTCCGTGGACCATATGACAGAACAGGAAATCCTGCTGTTGATGCGGGAAGTATTGTTTGAATTCCCTGTGCATGAAGTAAACGTCAATCTGCCAAGCTGGGTGATGGTGCTCGAGAGCGGCCACTGGCTGCGTCAGAACTACGAGGAAGCCGTACGTGAAACCGTGCAGGACATCCGACGATTGCGTGATGTAGATCGTGTCGTGGGCTTCTTCAACGAATACGACTTCGTGGAGAACGCGTCCTTGGCTGGCATGCATATGGGCCAGGGTATTGCGGAAATCGATCTCTACGCGCCAGATGAGCTGTACGATCAGATTTTGATGGAGATCGTGGGTGTCGAAATCAGCGGCAAGGATCAGCTCCTGAAGATCATGCAGGAATTCTCTCACGCCAAACGCGAATACGATCAGGTAGCAGAAGCGCTACATATGGTCAGGAGCACCGGTTACGGGATCGCCGCGCCGTCGCTGCATGAAATGACCTTGGACGAACCCGAACTCATTCGTCAAGGACCACGCTTCGGAGTGAGGCTAAAAGCGACCGCACCGTCCATCCATATGATCCGCGTGGATGTAGAGTCTGAATTTGCTCCGATTATCGGTACGGAGAAACAAAGCGAAGAATTGGTTCGCTATTTGATGCAAGACTTCGACAAAGATCCATTGTCCATCTGGAACTCCGATATTTTTGGTAGATCCCTGCACTCCATCGTGAGGGAAGGCATCCAAGCCAAAATCACCATGATGCCGGACAACGCCCGCTATAAATTGCAGGAAACATTGGGACGTATTATCAACGAAGGCTCTGGTGGACTGATTGCGATTATCCTGTAACACCTGGGAGAAAAGACCTAAAAAAATAGGTATTAGAAGGGGCGCCCTCTGTGATGGGATGCCTTTTTTTCTTGTATTTCGTTCAATTTCGACAGGAGGTACTTGAATTTAAGAAATCGGTGTATTACTATTAGCTTGTCAGAGCGGTAAAAACAACCAATACGTGTATAAAACCGCGCATTTCGGTTAAGAAAAATAATAGCTAGGACTTGTGGGTTCTTTGAGGGGAGGTGAACAAGAATGAACAAAACAGAACTGATTGCAAAAGTGGCGGAAACCACTGAACTCACCAAAAAAGATGCAACAAAAGCAGTTGATGCCGTTTTGGATGCAATTGCTGATGCTCTGAAATCCGGTGATAAAGTCCAACTGATCGGCTTCGGTAACTTCGAAGTTCGTGAGCGTGCGGCTCGTAAAGGTCGTAACCCACAAACAGGGGAAGAAATCGAAATCGCTTCCAGCAAAGTGCCTGCGTTCAAACCAGGTAAACAACTCAAAGACTCCATCAAGTAATCGTATTGCCTGATAATGGACACTTACATAAAAAAATCCACATTTTCGCGATGTGGGTTTTTTTCTTTTTCGTCCGCTATGAAAAGTGCATCCGCAAGAACTGATTTTTTGTTTTTTACCAAGGAATATGGTAAGATGGCTTTGTTTCGTTTTTTGGACAACTTACCCAACTAAGGAAAAGTCACAGGTTCGTACGGATAGATAGAATCGTGTAAGCAGAACCGGAAGCTAGGAGGTACAGGATGAACGTTGATTTGGAGAAAATTCAACAGGCCGTCCGAATGATTTTGGAGGCCGTAGGCGATAACCCGGATCGGGAAGGACTGCTGGATACACCGAAACGCGTGGCAAAAATGTACGCGGAAGTATTTGAAGGCATGCACATCAATGAAGAAGTCTACTTCGAGACGGTATTCAGCGAAGAGCATGAGGAAATGGTCATGGTGAAGGACATTCCGTTCTACTCCATGTGCGAGCATCACCTCGTTCCGTTCTTCGGCAAGGCGCATGTGGCTTATATTCCACGAGGTGGCCGTGTCGTCGGTTTGAGTAAATTAGCTCGTGCTGTGGATGTCGTAGCCAAACGCCCGCAGCTCCAGGAGCGGATCACGTCGACCGTTGCCGATGCGATGATGCGCAAGCTGGATCCGCATGGTGTTGTCGTTGTCGTAGAAGCGGAGCATATGTGCATGACCATGCGCGGGATCAAAAAGCCCGGCTCCAAGACGATCACTTCGGCCGTTCGCGGAATCTTTGAAAAAGATGCGGCTGCCAGAGCAGAAGTATTCAGCTTGATGCGTGTATAAATAAATGACAAGAATACCAGACACTCCTCATTTTCGGGGAGTGTTTTTTATATTCTGGAAAATTTGGATTATTCTTTTTGTTATGGTAAAATCAGGAATATGTGCTTGGATTAGAAATAAAGGAGAGATGCACATGAAACGGGTACATCATTCATGGATCAAATGGGTCTGCACCGGGATCCTGCTTGCTGCTCCCCTTGCTCCTGTGTCAGTCGCACAAGCCAGCAGTCCCAAAGCCATGGAGAAGG
>DASQMM010000366.1:0-3843 GCA_035645495.1 Brevibacillus sp.
TGGCAAAATTGGCAAGCGTACCGGAGGGTCCAAGATCAAGGTAAACTCCTCCCCACTGTAACTCAATCTGTCTAAGCGCTTGAGGAAACAAAATGGGCTCGCGAACCGCTTTCCACAGGTAGTCATGTGAAACTGTACCAACCAATTCACCATATAGACTGGATGCCACCATTGTTTTTGCGCGTTTATAGGCTTTTTCTTTGAGAATGTTTATGTACGATGAAGCAATCTTTTCTATCCAACGGGAATGAAATGCGTACCTAACCGGCAACAATTGCGAAGAAATTCCTCTCTCTCTGACAAACTGCTCACTCTTCAGCAAATTCTCCCTGTTGGCAGACAGAACAAAATGCGTTTCATAATTAACTGCGGCCAACTCACTATGTTGATGCAAGAGCGGATGATCGTGGTAGAGGGACGAATGATGCAATACGGCAAGCATCCCCCCTGGTTCGCATTCGCTCATCAACAGTTGAGCTTGTTTGACCAAGCAGTCAAGCGCTTCCTCTACTGTCAGCACACCCGCGACTGCGAGGGCAGCAAACTCTCCCATGCTGGCACCTAAAACGTAATCCGGTTCGATCCCACTCTCCTGCAAGGTCTGTGCAAGTGAGTATTCAAGCATAAAAATAGCAGGATGGGTGTATAGGATCTCGTCAAATACATCCACCTGCTGATTGTTTTCGTTGTATAGTACCGGCAGAACCGCTCTACCGGTCAAGTCCAGAACCTTTTCATCCAGCGTCATCATCCACCTTCGGAACACCGGATTTTGTTCAAACAACTGCCGCCCCATGTGGTAAAACTGTGTCCCCTGTCCCGAAAACATGAACACAATCGGCTTTGACATCTCCAGATCAACCCTTTCTTGTATCTGCATCTAACGGAAATCCAGAAGGTTCGTCTGATTTTTCCGCATGCGGAAAGCGACGAAGTGATCTTTTTTTTCCAGTTGAAAATAGATATTGTTTGCCCATACATAGCGCAATAGGGCGCCTGGTTTTTTCCCATACGAGTGACCCGGATAAATACGTACGTCAGGATGTACCACCTGCTTAATCCGCTGGATGCTCTCAAACATGCTGTCCGCACTCCCGCCTCGCGAACCACACATTCCGCATCCTTCAATAAACACTGTATCTCCCGTAAACATGCAGTCCTCCAGCAGAAAACAGGCGCTTCCCGCGGTATGCCCTGGCGTGCTTAAACAGGAAATTTGGGTATAGGCCAGTCTGATAGTCTCCAAGTCTTCAAACGGATGCAAATTTTTGCAGTGAAACTGGTAATACTGAATCTCTTCAGCCGACATGTACACCCGAGGATTGTAACGTTCCACCAAAGGATTTACTAAATTTACATGGTCATGGTGTGAATGAGTGAGAAGGATAGCAGTCAATTCGACGTTTAACCGGTCTAACATGACAGTGATTCGATCCAGTTCCCAAGCTGGATCGACAATCGCAGCCTGGGAGGACGTGCTGTCGACAAGAATATAACTGTAGTTGATAAAATTCATATAGCTTACTCTCACTGGATACACTTGATACACAGCGCTCCATGCCCCCTCCCTCGAACAAGCATCGGTACCTACTGCATCCTTTTTCTCTCACGCTACCAGGAAAAGGACATACTTCGCCCCTTTCATCTCCTGTTCGAGACTAACGGAGTAAACTCTATGGTAACCTTACCTCCCCCAACGTGCCGAAACATCGATTGGCTTCTTTAAGGTAATTATGACTATATACGCTTTTCGTTCACAAGTTCATTCCATCTTCAGCAAAAATTGTAACAAAGCCTTGATAATGGATCAAGACTATTAACAAAAAATTTACTCTATTAGCAATTTTACACAATGGAAAAGAAGGACAATCGCAATTATAATACGAATATGTATTTACTGTAAATTATTGAAAAATAAAACAAACGAGATTATATTTTATTACTGTTATGACTGTCGCATAAGTCTGTACGATCATTCGCATCATCCCTTGATTTACTTCTTAAACCGAAATAGCTTTGTGCTAAATTCTAAGGATAAGGAGTTACAATCATGGATTGGTACGCACTTTTCGTAGAAACAGGAAAAGAAGAGCAGGTCCAACAATGCCTTCGTCGATTCTTTAACGAATCCACGCTTTATGCTCTCGTACCAAAACGGCTGGTACCGGAAAAAAAGAGTGGGAATATACGTTACATCCGGAAAATAATGTTTCCTGGATACGTAATCATACGAACATTGATGGATCCTGAAGTTTATCTAAAATTGAAAAACATCCCAAAAGTTTATTATTTATTAAAAACAGCTAGACTGCATGACCACTCGGAATTTTGCACAAAAATTCAGCCTGATGAAATTTCTTTACTTGCCAAACTAATGGGGGGTGATGAGATACTGGGGATTTCAGAGATCTACCTGGAAGGTTCAAGTATATCCGTGACAACCGGCCCTTTACAGGGCATGGAAGGTTTGATCAAAAAAATAGACAGAAGAAAAAAACGTGCAAAAATCATCATTCCATTCCTCGGGAGAGATATCCAGTTTGAAGTAGGCATAGAAATCTTACGATCTGTTCAAAATCGTTGTCAGGCTGGCATCACTTCCAGCTATCCCTGTCCAGCCGTTTCAGCGAACGATTAGCAAGAAGCGGCTAATGAATCCCTTTCTCGGGAGATTATAAGCGAGGTGTGTTGTTCTGAAGGATTTAGTTGAGAAAAAGGATACGGTTGCCATGCTCTGTTCGCCGAGTACAGAAGACCACTCTTTCTCCAAGACATCCTCAACCGAAGCAAAAGACATCCCAGAGGGGCTCATAAACAAATGCTCCCAATGCGGAACAATTTATTACTCCAAGGAATTGGAAAAACTGCTCGGTGTATGCACACATTGCGACCACCATTTTGTTCTTGCTGCTGCCGAAAGAATCAAAATATTTCTCGATCATGGTGCCTTTACAGAGGAATTCGATGCCAACTTGATCTCAGATAATCCGCTTGGGTTCCCCGGCTATACGGAAAAAATAAACCAAGATCGACATTATACGAAAATGAATGAAGCCATCCTTAGCGGTGAGGGGCGACTTTTCGGCATGCCGGTTATCGTAGGTTCGATGGATTCACGTTTTCGTATGGGGAGCATGGGCTCGGTAGTGGGTGAAAAAATAACCCGTGCCATTGAAAGAGCAATTGAGCGAAAACTGCCGTTTATCTTGTTTTCTGCATCAGGAGGAGCGCGGATGCAGGAAGGCGTACTAAGTTTGATGCAAATGGCTAAGACGAGTACAGCTCTTGCCAAATTAAGCAGGGAGCGTTTGCTTTTTATCTCTGTATTGACCCATCCTACAACCGGCGGCGTAGCAGCCAGCATTGCATCGCTAGGAGACTTTAACATTGCGGAACCTGGAGCATTGATTGGCTTTGCTGGACGGAGAATTATTGAACAGACGATTCGCCAACAGCTTCCAAAAGATTTTCAAACCTCTGAATTTCTGCTTAAACACGGCCACTTGGATAAGGTCGTTCATCGAAAGGATATGCGCACGACTGTCGGGAAGCTAGTGGAAATGCATCAGGCAAGGAGGTCGTAGAGTATGGTGCCAGAGCTTTCGTTTGAAAAACCATTGGTTGAGTTGCAAATGAAACTTAGGGAATTGCGCCAGTTTGCCGAAGAAAATGGCATCGACTTTAGGGAAGATGTCACACGTTTGGAGGAGAAAGCCCAAGACCTAGCCTTGCAAGTCTATGAAAAACTGACCCCCTGGCAACGGGTGCAAATTGCCCGCCACCCCGAACGTCCAACCACCCTTGATTATATTCAACTCATCTTTACCGATTTCATAGAATTGC
>DASQMM010000367.1:0-3101 GCA_035645495.1 Brevibacillus sp.
TTCTAAAATGACGGGCGACAGTTGAAGCATATTCCATTCTCCTCTTCCCCAAGTGTTCTGCTTGGATCTTGCAGCAGAACACTCAGTTCAAATTTTTACAAGGATAATGGCGCTTCCCCCAACTGTCAAGAAAAGATCATCACGCCTCTTCGTTTATCACAACTTCTTTGCCTCTTCCCTTCAAAATCAGGGGAATGATCAGCCACAGAGCAGCGCAACCCAAGAAGATGAGAGACAATGGCTTGGTCAAGAAGATCGTGAAGTCTCCATTGGAAGTGGTCAAGGCTCGACGCATATTGTTCTCAATCATCGGCCCCAGAACCAGTCCCAATACAAGTGGTGCAAGGGGAAAATCATTTGTACTCAAGTAATAGCCGAGCAATCCGCAGAATACCAGCAGGACGAGATCAAAGGTAGTAATTTGTACTGCGTATACACCAAAAACAGAGATAGCGATAATCGAAGGAATCAGGAAATGCGGTGGGGTCTCGATGATTTTAGCAAAGACTTTCACCAACGGCATATTCAGGGCCAAGAGCATCAGGTTGCCAATGAACATACTGGCGATCAGTCCCCACGCCACTTGTGGATGATCCGTAAACAGCAAGGGACCCGGTTGGACATTGTACATCAAGAGAGCTCCCATCAGGATTGCGGTCGTACCTGACCCCGGGATGCCTAGCGTCAGCAGCGGGATCATCGCTCCTCCAGAAGCCGCGTTGTTCGAGGACTCTGGGCCAGCCACTCCTTCGATCGCTCCATTTCCGAATCGTTCCGGATTTTTACTCCATTTCTTTTCGAGAATATAGGAAAAGAAGGAAGCCAATGTCGCTCCGGCACCAGGCAGCAGTCCGACAAAAAAACCGAGAATCGAGCCACGAGCGATCGGAGCAGCACTTTGCTTCAACTCCTCTGCACTTGGCAGAATCCGTCCAACCTTGATCACTTGCTTGGAGCTGTTGTCGTTCTCCAAAATCGTTTTAAACACTTCACCCAAAGCAAATAATCCGACGGCGATCGTCAGGAACTCCAAGCCCTGATACAGATACGGAATATCGTACGTAAAGCGGGCGACCCCAGACACATTGTCGATCCCAATCGTAGCCAGCAACAGACCGAAAACCGTCATAATCAAGGCTTTCGTCATCGACTTGCCGCCGAGGCCGCTCACAGCACACAATCCAAGCAGCATGAGCGAAAAATATTCCGCTGGTCCAAAATGCAAAGCCACATCAGACAATGGCTGAGCGAGAAATACCAGTGCTACCAAAGCAAATACCCCGGCTACAAAGGAGCCAATCGCCGCAATAGACAGGGCTGCTCCTGCTCTTCCCTGTTTTGCCATTTGATAGCCATCCAGTGTGGTGACGACCGAAGAGGACTCGCCTGGCGTATTCAAGAGAATGGAAGTCGTCGATCCGCCGTACATCGCTCCGTAGTAGACACCTGCTAGTAAAATCAAGGCACTGGCTGCCGCTTGCTCTGCATTCATGCCACTCGTCAAGGAAGCCGTGACCGGCATGAGCAAGGCTACTCCGCTCATGGGACCGATACCAGGTAAAACACCAACAGCCGTACCGATCAGAACCCCAATAAAGGCATAGAGTAAGTTATGCCATTGCATGGCAATATAAAAGCCATCGGCCAGGTACTGTAATGTACTCATCTTGTCCCCTCCTTAAAAGCCGAGCCAGACGGGAAAACCTGGCAGCGTTCCTTGAAGCAAATGTACATAGACGTAGTAGACGCCTACAGAAAAGGCGATAGAGACGAGTGTCGTTTTGATGTAGCTTTTGCTTCCCATCACTCTGAATGTGACAAACAAAAAGAGAAAGGTCGTGATGACATATCCGACCGGCTCCAACAAATAGACATAGAGAAGCGTAGCAGCGAAGATGAACAAGAATCGTCTGTATTGGAGCGGTTTGACTCCGGTTGCGGCAGAGCCATCCGTTTTGGCGCGCGTCGACTCCCAGAACAGACGCAGACTGAGTATGATCAGGATGATACCAAGACCCATGGGAAACAAGTTTGGCCCCACTTCGCTGCCGTAGGCGCTTGTAGAAATATTTCGACTCTCGATTACGAAAAGTGCCCCTACCAAAGCAAAACAGACACTGCTGTACCGATCAAATACTTTGTTCACAATAGCGCAACCTCCTTTGGTTACAAAAGGAGAGGGAGTCCCCTCTCCTTCTGAGCCTATTTCGACATTCCCAGTGAAGCCAGCAGTTCTTTTACCAATTTGTCTTGTTCCTCGAGAAACTGAGTAAATTCATCTGCGCCCCTATACTCGCTCTCCCAGCCGTTTGCCTCCAATTCCTTTTTCCAGGCTTCGCTTTCTGACAACTCTTTTAGCTTGGTATCCCAGAAAGCCTTGGCATCTGCCGGCATGTCGGGTGGTCCGAATACCCCCCGCCAAATGGTAAAGGTAGCATCGATACCCTGTTCTTTTAAGGTAGGCACGTCCTTCAGGTCACCACCGAGACGTTCTTCTGACGTCACGCCCAATACGCGAATTTTACCCGCCTTCAAATACTCGGAAATACCTGATGCATCCGTGGCGATCATATCAGCGTTGTTGCCCAAGAGCGCAGCGATTGCTTCGCCGCCCCCGTCATATGAGACATATTTCACTTTTTTGGGGTCAATGCCGTATTTCGCAGCTGGAAGGACGCTTACCAGATGGTCCATCGATCCAGGGGCAGAACCGCCCGCCAACGTGATTTTGCTGGGATCTGTTTTGAGTACCTCGAGCAAACTTTTGAGATCCTGGTAGGGTGAATCTGCTTTCACGACAACGGCACCAAAATCCTTGGTCATTTGCGCCAAGGGCGTGACATCTTTATAGCCGAAAGGGCTGTTTCCTTCTTTTTTGTTGTAGTTGATCAAGATCGGAGGTGAATTGACAAAAAGACGATATGGATTGCCTTTGTCCTTGCTGACGTACTCTGCCATGAACACCACGCCGCCACCGCCAGGCTTGTTCTCAACGGTGATTGGTTGTTCGATCAGTTTGCTTTCGTTTAATACCTTCCCGAGTGAACGTGCTGTTTTGTCCCAACCGCCGCCTGCTCCCGAGGGTGCTACCATGACAATTG
>DASQMM010000368.1:0-3313 GCA_035645495.1 Brevibacillus sp.
AACGGCAAACTGATCAATCAAGACGGACAACTGGCACCTGTCGAAATTTTAGTAGAAGACGGACGAATCGCAGCGATGGGTGAGTCCATCCCTCGCGAAGGACATGAGTGGGTGGATTGCAACAGGGGTATGATCAGCGCAGGGTTAGTCGATGTACACGTGCATTTGCGCGAGCCTGGCTTTGAACAAAAAGAAACCATCGCGACAGGCGCTGCAGCAGCAGTTCGCGGCGGATTTACAACCATCGCCTGCATGCCCAACACCCGACCTTCCATTGATAGTGTAGAGACCGTCACCTATATTCTCGAAAAAGCCAAAGAAGCAGGTAAGGCTCGGGTCATCCCGTATGGCGCCATTACGGTTCGCCAGTTGGGGAAAGAGTTGACGGATTTCGCGGCATTGAAGGAAGCAGGCATCTTCGCTCTGACCGATGACGGTGTCGGCGTACAATCGACTGCCATGATGAAAAAGGCGATGATAAGAGCACAGGAGCTGGGCATCTCCATCGTTGCCCACTGCGAGGATGACGATCTGTTGATCCCGGGGAGCGCCTTGCATGACGGCATCGTAGCAGCGCGCCACGGCTTGCCTGGCATCCCGTCCGAGTCCGAATCCATCCATGTCGGACGCGACATTCTGCTGGCAGAGCAGACGGGGGTTCACTACCATGTATGCCACATCAGCGCGAAAGAGTCAGTGCGCTTGGTGCGCGACGGCAAAAGAGCGGGCGTGAATGTGACCTGCGAGGTAACCCCGCATCACCTGCTCCTGTGTGACGAGGATATCCCGGAGAACCTGGATACCAACTGGAAGATGAACCCGCCGCTGCGCTCACGTGAGGACCGCGCAGCGCTGATCGCCGGGCTGAAGGACGGCACAATCGATATGATCGCGACCGACCACGCGCCGCATACGGCAGAGGAAAAGGCAAACGGGATCGACCGTGCTCCATTCGGAATCGTCGGCCTGGAGACAGCCTTCCCGCTGCTCTACACTCATCTGGTCGAGACGGGTGAGATTACCCTGCAAAAACTGGTGGAGCTGCTGACCGTAAAACCTGCGCAAGCTTTCGGACTGCCATATGGCCGCCTTGAGGTCGGGGCACCGGCAGACCTGACTATCATCGACCTGACGACGGAAAAAACAATTGATCCCAAGACCTTTGCAAGCAAAGGAACCAATACGCCTTTTAGCGGTTGGGCATGCAAGGGCTGGCCGATTCTGACACTGGTAGACGGCAAGATCGTGTACCAGGAAGCATAACAGAGAAAAACATCCCTGCTGACTCAACGAGATACGACAGGAGCGACTACGGAGGAGGAACGATAGATGCGTGCAAGACTGATCTTGGAAGACGGAACAGAATTACTCGGCAGCGCGTTTGGCGCAACGAAGGAAACAAGCGGTGAAGTGGTGTTCAACACGGGTTTGACAGGCTACCAGGAGGTGCTGTCCGACCCATCCTACTGCGGCCAGATCGTGACCATGACCTACCCGCTGATCGGCAATTACGGAATCAACCGCGATGATTTCGAAGCGGTTCGCCCTTATATCCACGGGTTTGTCGTTCGGGAGCACAGTGAAGCACCAAGCAACTGGCGCAACACCCAAACCTTGGATGAGTTGCTGAAAACTTACAATATTCCCGGCATCGCTGGCGTCGATACGCGGATGCTGACGAGAAAAATCCGCTACCACGGCACTTTGAAAGGGATGATTACGACAAGTGACGCGCCGCTGGCTGAGCTGGTCGCATCCTTGAACGCTACGCCGCTGATGACCGATCAGGTATCCCGCGTCTCGACCAAAAGCGTCTTTAGTTGCCCAGGCACCGGGCATCGCGTAGTCTTGGTGGACTTCGGCTCCAAGCACGGCATCCTGCGCGAGCTTACCAAGCGCAACTGCGACGTCGTAGTCGTGCCATACGATGTGACAGCCGATGAGATCCGCCGCATTCAGCCGGACGGGATCCTTTTGTCCAACGGCCCTGGAGATCCCAAGGATGTACCGCAAGCCATCGAGATGATCCGCGACATCCTGGGTGAATACCCGCTGTTCGGCATCTGCCTGGGGCACCAGCTGTTCTCCCTGGCTTCCGGCGCAGACACCATGAAGCTGAAATTCGGCCATCGCGGTGGGAACCATCCAGTGAAGGAATTGACGACTGGACGCACCTACATCACCTCCCAGAACCACAGCTATGCTGTAAAAGAAGAATCGCTCGCAGGAACCGAGCTGGAGATTACTCATATCGCCTTGAACGATGGAACCATTGAGGGCGTACGCAACGCAGCGAAAAACGCCTTCTCTGTCCAGTACCACCCGGAAGCGGCCCCTGGCCCCTATGATTCCGGCTATCTGTTCGACCAGTTTCTTGCCATGATGGATACCGCTAAGGAGGAGAAAACCCATGCCAAAACACGCTGATCTGAAAAAAATCCTCGTAATCGGTTCCGGTCCGATCGTGATCGGGCAAGCCGCCGAATTTGACTATGCTGGTACACAAGCCTGCGAGGCTTTGAAGGAAGAAGGGATGGAGGTCGTCCTGATCAACTCCAACCCGGCAACGATCATGACCGACACCAACATGGCGGACAAAGTCTACATCGAGCCGATCACGCCTGAGTTCGTCGCGCGTGTCATCCGTCAGGAAAAACCGGATGGCCTCCTGCCGACATTAGGCGGACAAACAGGCTTGAATATGGCTGTAGCCCTTGCCGAAGCAGGCATCCTGGAGCAGGAAAATGTCAAGTTGCTCGGAACCAAGCTGGAATCGATCAAAAAGGCGGAAGACCGCGAGCTGTTCCGCTCTTTGATGAACGAGCTGGGCGAGCCTGTGCCGGAATCCGTGATCGTCAGCACCGTAGAGGAAGCCGTCGACTTTGCCAATGAGATCGGCTACCCGATCATCGTGCGTCCTGCCTACACCCTGGGCGGTACTGGCGGAGGGATTTGCGAAGATGAGGAGAATCTGCGCGAGATCGTGGCGAGCGGGCTGAAATACTCCCCGATCACGCAATGCCTCATCGAGAAAAGCATCGCCGGGATGAAGGAAATCGAATACGAAGTCATGCGCGATGCCAACGACAACTGCATCGTAGTCTGCAACATGGAAAACATCGACCCGGTCGGGGTGCATACAGGCGACTCCATCGTGGTGGCACCTAGCCAAACCTTGTCCGACCGTGAATACCAGATGCTGCGCTCCTCCGCGCTGAACATCATTCGCGCACTGGGCATCGAGGGTGGCTGCAACGTGCAATACGCGCTCGATCCGCACAGCTTCCAATACTACGTCATCGAGGTAAACCCG
>DASQMM010000369.1:0-29429 GCA_035645495.1 Brevibacillus sp.
AGAGGCAAAGACGTATCAATCATTAAGTTTTCAAATGAAAAAAGACAGGATCCCCTGTCTTTTTTCGTATGGCTATAATTCACGCCGACCTTCCAGCGCTTTGGTCAAAGTCACCTCGTCCGCATACTCTAGGTCTCCACCAACTGGCAGACCGTGAGCAATCCGCGTCACACGAATCCCGAACGGCTTGATCAGGCGTGAGATGTACATCGCCGTCGCTTCCCCCTCGATGTTGGGATTGGTCGCGAGGATCACTTCCTTGACCTGTTCATCGCTGAGCCGCTTCAACAGGTCGGGAATTTTTATATCCTCAGGCCCGATGCCGTCCATCGGAGATATGGCGCCGTGCAGGACATGATAATATCCCTCGAACTCCCGCGTCCGTTCCATCGCCACGACATCTTTGGGCTCCTGAACCACGCAGATGATGGAGCCGTCCCGTCTTTTATCCCGACACAAATGGCACGGGTCCAGGTCGGTAATGTTGTTGCAGACGGAACAGTAGTGAAGCTGACGCTTGGCGTTGACCAGTGCCTTGGCCAGGTCGAGCACATCGTCTTCTTTCATGTTGAGGACGAAAAAAGCAAGCCGTCCTGCGGTTTTTTGCCCAATGCCGGGCAGCTTCATAAAGCCTTCGATCAACTTGGACACCGGTTCCGGATAGAACATACGTGTATTTACTCCTTCAAATGCTTGGCGTTAGAACAATCCCGGGATGTTCATTCCTCCGGTAAAGCGTCCCATTTCCTTGCCTACCATCTCATCGGCTTTGCGCATCGCATCGTTTACAGCGGCCAGAACCAGATCTTGCAGCATTTCGACATCTTCTGGATCGACGACTTCAGGCTTGATCACGATATCTTTCACTTGCTTGTGGCCGTCTACTGTCACAGTGACAGCGCCGCCGCCTGCAGAGCCTTCTACTGTCTTGTCCTTCAGACCTTCTTGTGCTTTCTGCATTTCTTCCTGCATCTTTTTCACTTGCTTCATCATTTGTTGCATTTGCTGCATGTTTTTCATTGAGGGGTCCTCCTTTGATTTCTACCTATTCTTTTACTTCGATGAGCCCTTCACCGACGAGTTTGATGGCCTCTGCCAGAAAGGGATCTTGCTCCTCTTCAGTTGGGGCATCCGATTGGGTGGATGACTGCTCGACAGACTGCCACTCCTCCTCCATGACAGACAAAAGCTGCAACGGCCTTCCGAGCACTGTCTGCATGACGTGTTCCACCACGCCTTTCAGCTCTGGCTCCATCGTCTTATCACAATGTATGGGGCTTTTGAAAACAACGACAACTGCATCGGCTCCGGCGGCTACTGGCTGCCCATTGACCAGCCATGCCTGATGCTGGATCTTGATCTTTTTCAGGTCGGACAATATCTGGCTCCATTGTCCCTGCACCTGTCTGGTCAAGTTTTGGTCCAGTGACTTGGCTACTTCCCGCACCTTGTTGAGCGGAGTCCGCGAGCCGCTCGTACTTGCAGCAGTGCGCCTTGGCTCCGCCTTGCGTGGTTCCTCTGCTTTTGCCGGGCTTTGGATGCCTGCCTGACCGGAGAGGATTTGCGCCAACCGTTCTTCCAGCACGCGAATGCGGTTTGACAAGCTGGATACATCCGCGCTTCCGGGTGCATCGCCCGTGCTTGCCCCGACTGCCGCCTCTGCCGTCGTCGAAGCAACAGGCTGACACAGCTTGACCAGCGTCAGCTCCACCAATACCCTCGCATAAGTAGACCATTTCAACTGCGTCAGCGCCTGATTGCACACCTCGATCTTCTCATACAGCTCAGGCAATGTGTGTTTTTGCGCCACCTCTACGAACTGGTCATCGATCATGGTTCGTTCGATGATCTCTTCCAGCTGCGGGGCAGTCTTGAGCAGCAGCATATCGCGATAGTAATAGAGAAAATCTTGCAGGAATTGCTCGGGATCCTTCCCCTGTACCATCACCCGGTCGAACTGCTCCATCACCTTTGCCACATCTCGTTCCACGATATGCAGCGCCAGGGTGGAGAAGTACGATTGAGCCACTGTCCCGGTGATCTGCATGATGTCGCTTGCCCGAACCTCATCCTTGCTGTAGCTGATCGCCTGATCCAACAGACTCAAGGCATCGCGCGCTCCGCCTTCCGCCAGCTTCGCCACCAGTTGCAAAGCTTGTTCCTCTACGCGCACCCCTTGCGACAGGCAAATTTTTTGCAAAAGATTGACCATGACCTGCAAGGGAATGCGGTGAAAATCAAAACGCTGACAGCGGGAAATAATCGTCGCCGGGAGCTTGTGCGGCTCGGTCGTCGCAAGGATAAACAACACGTGAGACGGCGGTTCCTCCAATGTCTTCAATAACGCATTGAACGCTTCCGTCGTCAGCATATGCACTTCATCGATAATGTACACTTTATACCTGACGTCGCTTGGAGCAAATTTCACCTTATCACGGATGTCCCGAATCTCCTCGACGCCACGGTTGGAGGCGGCGTCAATTTCCAGCACGTCCGTGACGGAACCTTCTGTAATGGCCCGGCACGTCGCACATTCATTACACGGCTCTCCGTCCTGCGGCTGTTCACAGTTGACTGCTTTGGACATGATTTTCGCTGCACTTGTCTTACCCGTACCACGGGGACCGTTGAACAAATAGGCGTGGGAAAGCCGACCTTCGCGCAATGCGTTGCGCAAGGTGATCGTCACATGTTCTTGTCCGACTACATCTTCGAATGTCTGCGGTCGGTATACGCGATACAGCGCGGTATAAGCCATGTTCGTGTGACACTCCCCATCTGCACAGTCCTCTTCTATATCCTATATAGTATACACCATTGGCATAGTTCGTACAAAACGCTCATGTGTACGGGAAGCTTTTTTCCCGAAAAAAATCCCGGTACGGATGTCCGGGAAGATTTCCTCTATTTCACGCCCTACAAATACGGCAGGAGGATATGGAAGGTAGTACCATAACCTTTGGAGGAGACGCGGATCTGTCCTCCAAGGTCGTGAATGATTTTTTGGCAAACCGAAAGTCCAAGCCCCGTCCCTTCTTCCTTGGTCGTAAAAAATGGATCAAAGATTTTGTCGATGATGTAGACGGGAATACCTGGGCCGGTATCGTGAATGTCGATGCTCATCTTGTCCCCGTCGTGATCGATATGATGAGAAATGCGCAGCGTCCCCTGTTCTCCCATCGCTTCTATACCGTTTTTGCAAATGTTGATAAATACCTGCTTGAGCAGCTCCGTATCCCCCACCGCCATCGGCAGCTTGCCGCGGGAAGCAAACTTCACCTCCACTCCAAACAAATGCGCCTGTGACTCCACAATTGGGAGAATTTCTTCGAAGATAATATTCAGATCGACGATGGAATACTGTACGTCGCGTGGCTTGCTTAACAACAGAAACTCGCTGACGAGGGAATTGATCCGGTTGATCTCTGTCAACATGATCTCGGTGTAGGCTTTCTCCCGGTCCATCCCGCTTTCGGTAAACGATTGCAGGAACATCTGGAGAAATCCCTTGATGGAGGTAAGCGGATTGCGGATCTCGTGGGCGGTACCAGCCGCGATTTGTCCAATCATGGCGAGGCGTTCATTCCGTTCGATTTTCTGTTCAAAGGAACGCAGATTGGTGATGTCCTTGAACAAGACAAAAGCGCCAACCGTTTTTCCTGATTCATCCTGAATTGTGTTCGCATCGACGATTAATTCGTAGCGCTGGGTATCATTGGTCCATGTAGTGGCGATATTATGCAGCTTGACGCCATCCAGCCATTCTTTTTTGATTAGGCGATGCTGCTCGGGAATCCCGGCAAACAACTGATCGACGTGTTTGTTCAATATCTGCATCCGATCCATTCCCAGCAATTTGCAGGCAGTCAGACTGGCTTCAACAATATGTGCCTCACGATCCAGCACGAACAGCCCCAGGCTGGTATCGTGCGTCAGTTTGTTGACGATCCTCTGTGCCATGTCTTGATCGGTCTCTCTCCCCAATTGAAAAAAATGCAGGAGATACAATGGTTTCTCGGCTTCCTGCAACAAGATCATGACTGGGGTTTTGCTCGATTCTCCCCATTTGTCCAGCCATTCCACCTCAACAAACCCTGCCGACTCGCTTTCCCGACTTATGAGTTCCTCATAGAACTGTCCGATGGAACCATCGTAAGGGAGAATGGTTTGCACAGCATGTGAGACCAATTGCTCCCGCGAATACCCGGTCACACGAAGCAGTTGCTCGTTTACTTCTACGATCCTACCCTCGTGATCGACCAATAAAACGGCAGTAGGCAGTTGATGCATGAACCGCTGCAATCGATCGGACGAGCCAACATGGTGTAACGAAAAAGATGCACTCACAGCTTGTCCCTCCTGACCTATGACGTACTTCATCGCACAGGAAAGCATATCGTTATTTCCCTCTAGGAAAATTCGTGAAAATGGAACAAAAACCTGCTCTATCAGGGGAAGTGTTAGGGAGAAATCTTTCGCTAGTTCTCGCCAAAAAACAACAAAATCCTCTTTTATCGGTCCAAATAAAAAAGTGGTACGCCCCCTGTTGGGAACATACCACTTGTTGATTATTGTATAGGTACCGTGCACCTATCTTCGATACTCCACATCCAAGCGTTACATATGGCTGCAGCTCAGACCAGGCTACCCTGCGGCACACGTGATGATCCACTTATGGCTGCTTCCTTCCGGACCTGACCAGGTTCATGGGTTCGCGTTGCACAGGACCCGATCCTCAACACCGCCACCATACGGCAGCCTCACATGAGAAGACCTGGGATAGGAATTCAACCCTGCTGTTGCGGATTGCAGGTTACAGGGCACCGCAACCTCCCCGTCTAGCACGGCACAATTAGAATACCAAAGATACGAGCTGATAGCAAGGCGTAAAGCCATCCATTGCTGGAGAATACTTCCCCGGCCGGCCCACTATCCTACTCAGAGTCCGTTTTTTTCACCTGGAGAGCGCCTTTCTCATAGGCCTTTTTGAAACACTCGACGATTTGTGGATCAAACTGCGTGTGAGAGCACCGCAGCACCTCTTTATAAGCTGCTTGCGCAGATACCGCTTGGCGGTAAGAACGTGTTGAAATCATGGCATCGAACGTATCCGCGACTGCCAAAATCCGTCCCATCAGCGGAATCTCTTCTCCTTTTAACTGATGCGGATAACCGCGTCCATCCCATCGCTCATGGTGATAGCGTATTCCCCGGCTGATGTGGGCAAGACTCTCGATCTGTTCCACCATATCTGCTCCGGTCGTCGGGTGCAGCTTTACGATTTCGTACTCTTCCGGTGTCAGCTTGCCCTCTTTTTGCAAAATGTGATCGGGGATGGCAACCTTCCCTATATCATGAAGCAAACCTGCGTATCGCAAATCATTGCGGGGGAGCATCCGCTTTTGCGATTCGTCCATCTGATCGTAGATGGCCAAGGCATATTGGGCTACACGCTCCGTATGTCCAGCCGTATAGGAATCCTTCATCTCCACCGCCAGGTACAAGCTGCGTACGATTTGATCCAAACCATTTTCGGAGAGGGTGGCGTCGGGACGCTTTTCACTGCGGGAACCCTTCTTCCAACGATACATCCAAAATGCCCCGCATATCCCCAAGACCACAACGATCAGATTGATCCCGCAATACAGGCAATGCATCCAATGGAGAGCGGAATGGTGAGAGACATGAGTCTCTTGCTGACGGTCACTTTCAAGCCATATTGTGCCTGAAGTGTCGGCTGAAAGCCACGTGTCTCTTGCATTCTCTATTTGAGCTTCGTGATTCAACAGAAAGCAGAAGTGTAACAGAGCCGAGAGTAGGCATACAAGAATCGTCATGAGCAATAATCGGGCCTTGATCTTTGAAAACACCATCCTCCTCCTTCTCCGCCTGTTGCCCTGGGCACAACGATGTAAGAGTCACGAAAATCTTTCAAGTACTGCATCATATCCTTATTTCCACGTAAAGAGGAAAGATAAACCTTTTTTACCTGTCATTTCGAAATCAAGAGGAGGAAGATGGACACATACAAGCTTCCGTATTATTCTAAGCTACGGATTATAGAACGAATGAATTACAGTAAGGAGATACATGCATGCGATATATGTTCCTGGTCTTTTTCGGGGCTTGCAGTTACGGAATCCTTTCCACAATCGTCAAGCTCGCGTATAGCCAAGGATTTTCCCCTTCACAAGTCATAGGCGGTCAGATGGTCTTCGGATTTCTTTTAACCTGGATTCCTGCTCTCTTCTTTCTGCGCACCAAGCCGCAAAAACGTCTGCTGCTGCTTTTGGCAGGTGTCGGCATCGCAGTCGGAACAACAGGTATCCTCTACTACAATTCACTGCAATACATTCCCGCGTCGCTCGCCATCCTCTTGTTGTTTCAATTCACCTGGATGGGGGTTTTGGCAGAAGCCATCATGACGCGCAAACGCCCGGACAAACCTACGCTGGTTTCTTTGCTTCTGCTGTTTCTGGGAACGATGTTGGCGGGAGGACTGCTGGAAAATGGGGGATGGCAGCAATTTCATCCTTTGGGGGTCTTGCTCGGATTGCTCTCAGCTGTCTCGTACACGCTCTTCATTATTTTTAGCGGCAAGACCGCACTGAGTGTCAATCCCTGGCTCCGCAGCTCCAGCATGTCCACCGGGTCACTCCTGTTGACATGTCTGATCTATCCGCCTGTCTTTCTGATCGACGGCACACTGTGGGACGGTTTGTTCCCTTATGTTTTCTTACTGGCGTTGTTTGGTATCCTGATCCCCACAGCCTGCTTCAATTTTGGAGTACCGCATATTGGAGCTGGAATGGCCACGATTCTCGGAGCGGCAGAATTGCCTACGGCCGTCTTCGCGTCCGCTCTTGTCCTGCAGGAGCAGGTAAGCTGGCTGCAAGTCGCTGGTGTAGCCATCATCCTGCTTGGAATCGTACTGCCCAAACTGGTGCAGCGCAAACAGCCAAAAACCGCCTCAGCCACTTAGTCAGACCAGAAAACCCACCGGGGTGGAGCTACACGCTCTTCACTCAGGTGGGTTTTTGATAATCTCCAAGCTCCGTAATATAAATGCCAGCAAGCATCAGCACGACCCCTGTCCAGATGATAGGAGTCACAGGCTCGCCCCAAAGCAGCCAGGAGAAAAGAAAGGCGAATACCGCCTCTAATGACAGCAGGATACTGACATGAACGGGAGGCGAGAATTGCTGTGCCTTGATTTGTACCACATAGGCGAACAAGGTCCCGATCAGGCAGTCGAACAAAAAGGCAAACCAGCCGTACGGGCTCAAGGCCTGAGGCATGGGCTCGACGAAGAAGGCAATAACCAGATCGATGACCCCGACTACAAGCAATTGGATCATGACGAACAAAAGGGAATCGACTTCTATCCGTTCCTCATACACGCGATCAACCAATAAAATGTGCAGGGCAAAGAAGATGGCGCAAAGAAAAACCAGAACATCCCCAAAGGCAATGCCTGTCCATCCCTCATCCCCCGATAAGAACACCAATCCTGTGAAGGCGAGGAGGCTGCCCGTCACGGCTGCTTTTCCCACAGGCTTGCGCCGCCATAAGTAATACAGAAAGGGAACAATGACGACGTTGGTCCCTGTAATGACCCCCGCTTTCCCCGGCGTGGTCCGGTCAATGCCAAGGATTTGAAACGTGTAGGCTGCACACAGGACGACACCGCAGATCAATCCCTGCACCCAAACCTCACGACTTACCCCTCTCATTCGCCTCCAGACAAAGGGAAGGAGAATCAGGGATGCCAATAAAAATCGCGTACCCAAAAAGGTGTAAGGGGCTATCTCAGTCAGGATGTCTTTGCTAAGGACAAAGGTATAGCCCCAGGCCAGCGCGATGAAAAGCAAGGACGCATCCGCCCAGATCATTTGCTTCTTGGTTGCCACTCAAGTCTCTCCTCGTTCATGGGGTCGCGAAAAATTTCCCCAGTCTGTACCGGAGACTATTGTAACACTGCTTATCAACCTTCGGGCGATTTTTGTAAGCCTAGCAATCGGGGTCCTGATCGACCCTTGCCTGTACGCGAAGTTTCTTTTCTTTGTATTTCTTGTAGCCAAACACACACCCTATCACGACCACGATCAGCACCGCAATGGCTGGCGCGATTCCCCGGGTGAAGATGTTCAGGAAAGCATCTATACTGGTTGCTTGGTCTCCAATCACGTACCCGACCAAGAAAAGAATCAGTGTCCATACCAACCCGGTCGTATAGGAAAACAACGCATAACGGCGAAACGTCATTTTTCCAATCCCCACCAGGTAGGGCACCACATGACGCACCACCGGCAGAAAATAGCTGATGCACAAGGCATAGCTGCCATAACGCTCCAGTAAAGACTGGGCACGTTCGACATGCCTGTTCATCCCTTTTTTCTTGCTGATCCAATTGAGCGCGGGAGCCCCAAGGCTTCTGCCCAACACGTATCCGAGGGACAATCCGGACACGACACCGAGATAGGTAGCGATAAAAGCTGGGATTATACTCAGCACACCAATCGACGTCAGCACCCCAGCTGACAATACAATAACCTCATCCGGAATGGGCATTCCTACTATACCCAACCACAACGTGAAGAAAAGAGCCGGATACCCAAACTGACCCACGGATTCACTCAGCATCTCGATACTCATCTTGTTCCGCTCCTCCTACTTTCCATAAAGGGTACCCGTAAAACAGATGAACGCGCATCTGCACCGCCCACTATACAGGCAATCACGCTGTTCGGGCGACTTGTAAATTTTAGCAGAAACAGGTGCTCCGTCTCAAGGTGGAGACAAAAATCGCGCTCTTGACGGTATCTGTCGAAGAGACGATGCAGTACAATAAGAACATAAACACTGGTTCGGCTACTTTTAGGAGGGTTATTCATGGATCACAATGGCGTAAAAGCAATTACTCATGCAAGTGCATTTTTTGCACCTTTTCTGGTGCCCCTGCTCGTCTGGCTGCTCATGCAAGACCAACACGTTAAAAGAATGGCATTGCAGGCCTTGCTCTTCCATATCGCAATTGGACTGTTGATCAGTATCTCCGCCATATTTTCCTATATTTTGATCGGGATTCCTTTCTTGATCGTGTTCGGTCTGATGGGTATCTACTACCCGATCAAAGGCGTCATTTATTCGCTGCAAGGACGTCCGTTCCATTACCCGATCATCGGGTCCCTGGTTGGTTACTAATTCTAACTCGCACAACCGATAGACAAACGCAAAAGACCAGCGCTCCTGTGAACGCTGGTCTTTTCCTATTCTCTTGGGGCTATTATTTCTTTTTGACAGGGCCGCGCCAGACGGAGATACCTCCACGCAAATGGGCCAGTTTATCATAGCCATGCTTTTTGAGAACTTTGGCAGCCTGTTTGCTTCGCACGCCGCTGCGACAGTAGAGCAGAATCTCATTTTTGGGGGATATCTCCTTGACCCGATTGTTCAGTTGGGATAAGGGGATATTGACTGCTGAAGGAATATGACCTGCTTTATACTCGTGCGGCTCTCGTACATCGACGAGCAATACACCGCTTTTTTGGTTCACTCGCTCTTTGAACTGATCGGCACTCAGGTTTTGCAGTCCTTTGACAGGAACAAAACGTGTTACCAAAAACCAGGTGAGCAAGGCGTAAACAGCGATTAATAGGATGCTTGTGAAATCCATACAAACATACGCCCTTTCTATCTAGCGGCTTTTTACCAGCAGTTCGATTGCTTCCTTCACCATTTTTTCCGGGTCCTTGCCTGTCCCCTCTTCTTCCAGCAAGCAGCGCTGCAGGTTTTCGGCTACGATCTGGGCAATGGCGCGATCGGAAGCATTGCGGACTGCCGACAGCTGAGCTACAACTTCCTTGCAATTTTTCTGCTCGTCCATCATACGGAGCACGCCTCGAATCTGTCCCTCGATCCGGCGCAATCGTCTTTTCACATCTTCACCATACGTATAGTCCATCTGCTTTCCCTCCGTTCCATTCATACGTATACCTGTATCCTATTATAGACGAAATCAGGGAGGTTAGATAAACAGATTCACTTTGGCCTGGGTGGCATCTCCGAGATAGGCAGCTACGCCAGCGAACTCCATCCCATCCACCAGCTCTTCCTTTTGCAGACCCAAAAGGTCCATCGTCATCGTACAAGCAACCAGCTTGACTCCTTGCTCCTGCGCCAGCTCTATCAACTGCGGCAGCGACAGGGCATTGTGCTTTTTCATGACATGCTTGATCATGGCAGGCCCCATTCCCAGCATATTCATTTTGGACAGACCCAATTTTTTCGGTCCCCTTGGCATCATCCAACCGAATGCTTTCTCCAGCCAGTTTTTCTTCACGTTGACGACCTCGTCTTTGCGCATGGTGTTGAGACCCCAAAAGGTGAAAAAGATCGTTACATCATGGTCATAGGCGGCAGCTCCGTTCGCAATGATGAATGCAGCAATTGCTTTATCTAAATCCCCGCTGAACAGGACAATCGTGGTTTTTTCCTTTTCCATTTTCCTCATGGCTCCTTTGCTGTTTTATACATATACCCCTATATGTATACTAAGGCCATTGCGGTTCTTTTGCAACTAAAAAAGCAGGCACCCCGTAAAAGGCGCCCGCTTCATCAAGATAGAAGGGCAATGAGAGACAGCCAAAAGTACAGACCGGCCAGTGTCAGCAACAGGGTCGGAACAGTCAATACGATTCCTGTCTTGAAGTACTGGCCCCAAGTGATGCGTACCCCTTTGCGGGACAAGACATGCAGCCAGAGCAGAGTGGCCAAGGAGCCAATCGGAGTGATCTTGGGACCCAAATCGCTCCCGATGACGTTGGCGTAGATCAATGCTTCACGAATGATCCCGGTGGTGTCCGTCCCTTGGATCGCCAATGCACCGATCATCACCGTAGGCAGATTGTTCATCACTGACGAAAGCACAGCAGACAGAAATCCCATACCGACTGTAGCCGACCACATCCCTCGATCGGCGATGGCCTGAATCAGTTCACCCAACGTATCCGTAAGTCCTACATTACGTAATCCATACACGACCACATACATGCCAATCGAAAAAACGACGATGGACCAAGGAGCCTCTTGGATTACCTTTTTGGTCTGAATGCTTTGGCTGCTTCGTGCGGCCAGAAGAAAAATCATAGCAGCCGCCCCGATCACGAAGGAGACAGGTATCGCCAGTGCTTCACTTGCCAAAAACCCGATCAGCAAAAGACCAAGGATGACCCAGGAGAGGCGAAAAAGCCGGAGATCCTTCAAGGCTTCCCGTGGCTTCCTCAAGGTGGTCAGATCGTACTGCTTGGGAATGTTTTTGCGATAATAAAAGTAAAGAACCAACAAACTGGCACCCAGGGAAACGAAATTGGGCACGATCATCCGGGATGCATACTCCATAAATCCGATCTGGAAGTAGTCGGCCGATACAATATTGACCAGATTGCTGACCACCAATGGTAAGGATGTCGTATCCGCGATAAAGCCGCTCGCCATAATGAACGGCAAAATCATAGAGTCCGGCAATTGCAGAGAGCGCACCTGAGCCAGCACGATCGGCGTCAAAATCAGTGCTGCGCCATCATTGGCGAAGAAAGCAGAGACAGCCGCCCCCAACAACACGACGTAGACGAACATCAATGTCCCACTACCCTTGGCAAACCGGGTCATATGCAAGGCAGACCATTCAAAAAAACCGATCTCGTCCAGGATCAAGGAAATGAGAATAATAGCGACGAACGCCAAGGTAGCGTTCCAGACGATCCCGGTGACTGCCGCGACATCATCAAAGCTGACGACCCCGCAAATCAATGCTAAAATGGCCCCGCCTGTCGCGGTCCAGCCAATGCCAAGCCCTCTCGGCTGCCAAATGACCAGCGTAATGGTCAAGGCAAAAATCAAACAAGCCAACCACACTTCCACCATGTATCTCTCCCACTCTGTCTTTCGTCATACCTTTAGCATTATATAACGAGATGGTTTACTGCGAGTAAAGGTTTGCAAAAAGAAAAGGACCAGCTCGCAAAATTGGTTCTTGCGACTGGCCACTGCTATCGTCCTGTATCTATGCCGTTTTCTCTGTATCGTCCGGATTTGCTGTCCCCAGCTTTTTCTTATACTTCGTGTAATAAATCAAGGTGAGGAACAACAGCCAGGGAACGCCCACGATCCACGAGATATTCCAGAATTCGGAGTCCAACCCCATCGTGATGAGTATCGCCGCGATCAGCACTACGCCAATGATTTGCAGTACCGGGAAAAGCGGTGCGCGGACCGGAAGCTTTTCCCCGCCTCGTTCTTCCCACAGCTTGCGAAATTTCAGATGGGAGAGCAGCGTCAGCAACCAGACGTACAAGGCACCAAACAAGGCGATGCCAAAGAGGTAATTGTACGCCAAGGGACTGATTTTGGAAATCAGGGCGGCCACCGCTACACCCAGGCTGGAAAGCAAGAGGGCATTGACCGGGGTGCCGTTTTTGGACAGCTTGCCCAAAGCATCAGGCGCGAATTGGCTTCGCGACAGGGAAAAAATCATGCGCGACGTCAGATACAGGTTGGTGTTCATGCTGGAGAGCGCGGCGGTCATGACAACGAAATTCATGATGCCCGCAGCCGCTGTGATACCGACATGATCGAAAACCAGGACAAACGGACTTTGCGAAATTTCCTTCGCACCCGCTTGAATCCAGGGCACTACTGCAATCATGATGGCCATGGCCAGGAAGTAAAACACGATCAAGCGCACGACCATCGTTCTCATGGCTCGCGGAACCGCTGTCCTAGGATCCTTCGCCTCCCCTGCTGTCACCGCGATTACCTCGACTCCGACGAAACTGAAGATCGCCATCAACACAGCCATCCAGATACCGCCGAAGCCGTGCGGCATGAATCCTTCGTGTTTTGTAAAATTTTCAAAGCCCACTGCCGGAGTGCCGATACCCAGCACAACCGCAATACCAAAGATAATAAAAGCAATAATAGCCACTACTTTAATCATAGCAAACCAGTATTCAAAGCTGCCGAAGTTCTCGACCGAACGGGAGTTGACGTAAATCAAGGCTGCCCCGAAGCCTAACGTCCAGACCCATACCGGAATATCAGGGAACCAGTAGGTCATGTAGATCCCCACCGCGACAGCCTCGCCGCCTACGGCGATAACCTGAGCGGCCCAGTACGTCCAACGGGAGGTAAATCCAGCCCAGCCCCCGAGATATCTCTCTGCATAGACGCCAAATGAGCCTGCAGTCGGGTGGGCGACCGCCATTTCTGAAAGACTGAACATCATGATGACGGCGATAAAGGCTGCGATGACGTAACTGAGAATGACAGCTGGCCCGGCATAACTGATCGCAATTGCGCTCCCCATGAACAATCCTGTCCCGATAGCGCCTCCCAAGCCGATCATGGTCAACTGTCCTTTTGTAAGGCCTCTGTGCAGACCAGATTCACGCTCCAAGAATTGATCCTTCATCCTGATTCCCCCCTGTTGCTCTGGTAAAATTTGTACTATTCGGACTATTAAGAAGCTGATTTTACCTCTGTAGAACGATCTCCCCCTTTTCCCAACCATCTGGAGTAACAGACATCAATCGTCTTCCCCGCGATAAAGATGGAGATCAGCGTGTAGACAGAGTGCAACGCATCTGTCGTCAGCCAAGAGGCAATGACGATCAGACTGTTGATCGCCATCATGCAGCGCCCGATTGTAAAGGCTGGCCACACTTTGGAAATGACGACACTGGCGATATCCACTCCCCCTGTCGTGCCTCCCCCCAGCAAAACCAGAGCGATCCCTACCCCGCTGATCACTCCCCCCAGGATGGTCCCCACGATCGGCTGCTGCCAACCGGGCAAGAACTCAAACAGGTAGAGGAAAACGGACAGACTGATCATCCCGCCCAGGCTGCGAATGACAAATTGCCTGCCGACGAACCGATAACCCAGCAAAAACAGCGGGATATTGAGCAAAAAATAGATCAGCCCAAGCGAGAGCGGCAGCAGGTAGCTGACCAGAATGGCAACTCCCCCCAAGCCAGGCGTCATAATTTCGTTAGGCTTCAAAAAGAGGTAGTAAGTGAGGGCCACCAATGCTGTCCCAGCAAAAATGAGCCCCCACTCCAGCGATCGCTTCTTATGAGAAACTCCCTCGCTCATCGTCAAGCCTCCTGCAGTTGAGCCGCAATCTCTGCCAATGCATCGATAGCCGCCTTTACCTCTGCCTCGGTATTGTAATAATGAGGAGCAATGCGGATCACATCGTTACGAGCCGAGACGATGACATTCCTTTCCTTGAGGAGAGCTTCCGCTTTTGACGCTTGCGGGATGTAGATAGCGGTGTTTGAAGCTTTTTGGCTTTTCTCTTTGGGACTAACCACAGTAAGGCCTCTCTCTCCGGCATACGTCACAGCTTTTTCGGAGAGGTCTGACAGATATGCCTCAATCCGTTCAACACCTACTTCATGGAGAAGGCGCAAAGCCGCATTGGCTGCGTAGCCATTGATCATCGGCGGCGTCCCTGTCTCAAATCGACGCGCACCTGCCGCATAATCCAGGCAACGAATGTCAAAGGCGAACGGATTCGTACGTCCGAACCATCCAGTGACAGCCGGCTCCAGCTTTTCGGCTACCTCCTTTTTTACATACAGAAACGCAATTCCCGGAATTCCCAGCATGTATTTCTGCATTCCCGTTGCCAGGAAGTCGACGTCCATGGCTTTGACATCGATGGCGACGCTGCCCGCAGATTGGTACGCGTCCACGAACAAATAGGAGCCTTTTTCGTGCACGATCTCCGCAATTTTTGTGAGATCCTGCTTAAATCCGTTGTAATACGAAACATGGGGAATGGAAGTGATCAGCGTTTGTTCATTGACGAACTGCGCATAGTACGCGAGCGGTATGACGGATTCCTGAGATGGAATAAACTTGACCTGCGCGCCCCTTTTTTCTTGTGCCAGCCACACGTGGCCGACGCTCGGAAAATCCATTTCCGTCGTTACGATCTGATTGCGTTTCCCGGTAAAGTTGAGAGCGCTTGCAATCGACGAGGCGCATTCGGAGACACAAGACATGACCGCGATTTCTTCGGGTTCTGCGTTGATCAGCTTGGCAAACTGTGTTTTTGCCTCCTCTACTTCAGCCATCCAGCGCATCCAGTCCATTCCGGTATAGCGCAGGGTGTCTACATAGGAGTGAATGGCCTCCTCCACCTGACGGCTTAAAGCACTTTGAGAACAACTGGATAACATCACCTGTTCTTGTAAAATCGGAAAATAGTCGCGTTCCTTCGCAAATGGAAACATGCATAAAACCCTCTTTCCTCACTGTTTGGTTCATTTGGAGTGAACCGGCAAATCGTTTATGGATCGACAACGCACGTTCATCCTGGATGAAAACTCCGCGGCATGCGGTCAAATCCAGGAGCAGACCAATATGGTCGGCACATCATGTGTCACGGCAGCTGTTGCTGTAGTCCCAATGTACAGGAAATGACGCAATCTTAGCAGTAAAATAGTTTACAACGCGGTGTTTTCTCAAAAATTTTCTGATAATGTAAGCCTTCAAAATAACCACTTGCCCGGTCATTTCCACGGATGTTCCGTGTAACAACCAGGCAAGTGGACAGATTGTCAGAAAACCCTATGAGACAGAAGTCGTCTGCTCGCGACTAAACGAATAACGGTACAGCATCAGGACAACAAGTAACAGGATTCCCAACACCAGATAGAGATTGCTGAAAACAGCGGTGTTGACATATCCGTTTAGCGGATTCCAATGAGTATCTGCTCCTTGGTCAACCACTTGGCTGTAGATGCCAGTCGAAACTGCTCCCGCTATAAAACCCATCATCGAAAACAGCCCCATCCCGACGCCAGTCTGTTCTTTCGGGAGAGCCCTCGAGATCGAATTGGAGAGTGAAATCTGCATAAACAATTGCCCTACTGTTCCGAAAATGAGGAAGCCAGCAATAAATCCGGGTGACACGCCAACAAAGACCGACAGCAGCAAAAAGCACAGCAGGATCAGGGCTGAAGCGAGTGTAAACAAGAAGGCATTTCCTTTGGTGTCTGCCAGCTTGCCAGCCCTTCTGCCCAGTATCGCCGAAATCGCCGCTGCCGGAACCATGACAAAACCGATCACCCCCGCTTCCAGCTGATTGACCTCAGCCAAAAGTTGCGGCGTCAAAAACGGCAAGGAATACCCCATCCCCATCACCAGCATCCCCATGATCAGCCCCATCGCATACCGTTTGTTCTTCAAAAGCGAAAGAGACACAAAGGGGTTTTGCGCAAAGCGAACACGAAGGAAAAATGCGATTCCTGCAGCCACACTTCCTGCTGCTGCCCCCCAACCGCCCATCGTGACGGACCATAACAAAAGTGCCACCGCAGCAGCAAGCAGCCCACCGCCCAGCCAGTCAATCGGCGCACCATTTCCCTGTTGATCATCCAGGTGTCGGCGGTAGAAAGGCAGCGTGAACAGGATGAGAAACGGGACACAAAACAACCAGCGCCAATGAACGACACTTACAATAAACGCTGCGAGAATGGGGCCTATGGCATTTCCGATTGCAAGACCTGTAGCGGAGATGCCCAACGCTCGTCCACGGGTTTCTGGCGGAAAGTAACGAACCGGAATCAACATCGCTGTAGCCGGGATGACCGATGCCCCGACCGCTTGCAGCGCTCTTCCCGCCAAGACCATCCAATAGGCCTGGGCGCAGAGTCCGACCAGTGAACCGAGCAGGAATACACTAAGCCCAAACGTCAGCAGATTTTTCAGCTTATAGCTATCAGCCAGCTTCCCGTACACGACGGAGCCCACTGCATAAATCAGCATGTAGAGAGCCGTAACCCAGCTTGCCTCCGAGTAAGAAAGCTGGTACTCCGCAGTCATCTGCGGAAGTACAATATTGAACATCATCGCGCTCACGGAAGAAATGACCAGCGTGAAAGCGAGGATGCGTATCAAAACCTCACCGGGATTTTTCTGAATGCCTGCATTCATTTCACGTTTCCCCCTTCCTTCATTTCAGACTACATTATAGAATGGGAGAAAAATAAGATAAAATATATATATAATTATCAAATCATATACTTGGGTATATGAAAAGGATGGTGCCAATGGAGCTGCTACAGTTGCTTTATTTTCAAAAAGTCGCCAAATTGGAGCATATGACGAATGCAGCCAAGGAGCTGCGGATTGCCCAACCTGCCCTCAGTAAAACGATTGCTAGGCTGGAAGAAGATCTGGGTGTCCCGCTCTTTGACCGACATCATCGGCAGATCAAGCTTAATGCCATGGGGAAGGCATTTTTGAGCAAGGTAGAGACTGCCTTGACGGCGCTGGAAGAGGGACGCAGAGAGGTAGCAGATATGGCGGGGCTGGAACGGGGAAGCATTCATTTGGCCACGACTACCTTGCATCGGCTGTCGAAGCCGATCGGGGCATTTCGCGAGATGTACCCGGATGTCCATTTCCGCATTACACAAGTGTCTCCAGTTGATCTGCCCAAACTGCCGCAGCTTCTGGACCAAGGAGAGATCGACTTCTGTTTTACGGCGGCATCGCTCGACACGGACGGCATTCGGGAAGAGCCTGTTTTAACGGCAGAAGTTTACCTGGCTGTCCCTGCCCATCATCGATTGGCGGATCGGCAAAACCTGTTCCTGCGAGAGGTGGCTGAAGATTCCTTCGTTGAATACAAGGAAGGACACCCCTTGCGGAAAACAAATGCCGACATTTTGCAGAAAGCAGGTATTCGCCCGAATATCGTATGTGAAGTTGAGGAGCCAGCCGCATTGACCAGTCTTGTTCAAGCTGGGCTTGGTGTCGCATTTGTGCCAAGGTGCTCGTCCGATGAGCCGCTTCCCTTTCCCGTTCTGAAAATCGATGACTTCCGCTGTGAGCGCTCCTATTCCATCGCGTGGAAGGAAAAGCGCTACCTGTCCCTGGCTGCCCGTACCTTTCAGGAATTTCTTGTGGCGTATTTTGCAAAAAGCGCCTCGTACTAAGGAAAAACCCGTACACATGCCCGTTAATCCGTAGGATGGCGGGTATTTTTCATTTGACAATTCTGACACCTCGTATTAACGTAAGGATAACACTAACTACTAGTAAAAGAGGTTATGATGGCGGATCTTTATCGGGAATTGCAAAAGCTCGGTTTTTCTCAATATGAATGCAAAGCGTACATCAGCCTGTTGAAGCATTTTCCGATGACGGGCTATGAAATCAGCAAACGGTCAGGGGTCCCCCGCTCGATGATTTACGAGGTAGTG
Source organism: Brevibacillus sp. (assembly GCA_035645495.1). Taxonomy (GTDB): domain Bacteria; phylum Bacillota; class Bacilli; order Brevibacillales; family Brevibacillaceae; genus Brevibacillus. The sequence goes on from DASQMM010000369.1 coordinate 18,282, forward strand.
GGAAAGCTGGTCGACAAAGGTGCGGTGTACACCGTACCATCTGAACCGGTCACGTACGCCCCTCTGTCCGCCAAAGAGCTGATCAGCCGTCAACGAAAAGAATTCGAACAATCTTTTGACTATCTGGAAAAAGAACTTGCGGCGCTGGAAAGCGAACAGGAAGTGGATGTCATTCGGCGCATCAGCGGGGATGACCTCGTAGTGGAGGAAATGCTTGACCTGATCGGCAAGGCCGAGGAAGAGCTCTGGCTTTCCATCTGGGAACCGCAAGTCCCGCTCATCCAGGGCGGGATAGACCGACGGGTCAAAGAAGGCATCCAGGTCTTTACGATGCTCTTCGGGAAACCGGAGAATCAGGTGGGTGTGACCTTCCATCACGATTACATGGCCCCAGAGGTAGTCGAAAAACGCATGAGCGGTCGCCTGAGCATCGTAGCCAGAGACCAAAAGGAAGTGTTGATCGCCAATTTTGCACCCCATACCGTCGCTTGGGCAGTCAAAACCCAAGATCCGGCACTGGTCCTGGTGGCGATCGAATACATCCGGCACGACATCATGATGGCGGAGTTGACCAAGGCACTTGGTCCTGAAAAAGTGGAAGCTCTCTGGCGCAACAGACCTGAGCTTTTCCATGTCGTAACGGGCAAACGGTTCAAATAAATTTGGACCGTCTTTTCTTTCCTGTTTTTATAGTAGTTAGCTATATAACACCTATTACACGTATAAAGGGATTGGAGGAGAGGAGATGAGCCAAGAGCACATCCCGATGGAAACCTTGGGAACATCACGAGGCGATGACACCTTTCTCAAAGGGGTAAAGGATTGCATTCCCACGCTTTTGGGGTATTTGAGCATTGGCTTTGCGGCGGGCGTTGTGGAGAAAACGGCAGGACTGAGCATTGCGGAAATTGCTTTGCTCTCGCTCGTCTTGTACGCTGGCTCCGCACAATTCATCGCGGCCGGAATGATCGCGGCGGGCGGTTCGGCTTCCGCCATTATTATCACGATTTTCTTCGTCAATCTGCGCCATCTTTTGTTGAGTGCGGCCCTGTCGCCCTATTTCCGCCATCTCCCCCCTTTTCGCAATATGTTGATCGGCTCCTTGCTGACCGATGAGACATTCGGGGTAGCGATCAATGAGACGGCGAGACGCAAGCAGATCAGTGAACGCTGGATGCACGGGCTAAATATCACGGCCTATCTGAACTGGTTTGTCGCCAACCTGGCCGGGGCATATTTTGGGCAATGGATTGCCAACCCGGAAAAATACGGTCTTGATTTTGCCCTGCCTGCCATGTTCATCGGTTTGTTGGTCCTGTCGATGATCAGCCGCAACAAATTCGTACGGGATGGGGTTGTCGCGCTCAGTGCGGTCGTCCTGACTGTGGCCATCTCCCTGGTATTTGGGAGCAATTTGGGTGTAATCGCTGCGACCTTGATCGCAGCTACGATTGGGATGGTGTTGGAAAGATGGAAGTAAGATGGGATATATTGCTGATCATTTTGGGTGCCGCCCTGGTGACCTTTGTCCCGCGCGTCCTTCCCCTGATGCTGCTGAGCCGGATCGCCTTGCCCGAATGGGGCGTACGCTGGCTGAACCACGTTCCGATCGCGGTCATGGCTGCCTTGATCGGACAGGAGATTTTTCTGCAGGATGGCAAATGGTCGCCGCTTGCTTCCAACATCGAGCTGCTCGCTGCGATCCCCACTTTTCTAGTGGCAATAAAAACGCGCAGCTTGCTGGGAACCGTTGTCGTCGGGATTGTTACAGTCATGGTTTTGCGGTTTTGGTTGTAAGGGTTTACCTAAAGTTAAACCAGGGAAAAGCTGCCCGTGGCAATCTGCTCCCTGGTTATCCCCAAATGCTTCTCTTATTCTCTTTGGTGTTCGAGCAGTTCAACCGCCAGTTTTAATTTGGGATACGTATCCATATATGCGTAAACGTATTGGCCCGCTGCGTTTTCCCCTTTTTGCAGAACAGGCATATGCTCATGCTCCATAAGGCTGATCTTTTCCTTCATTCCTTCGACGAAAAAAGCGATATGATGAACGCCTTCGCCATTGCGATCCAGGTGTTCACGCCACGTGGACGGATGGACGTCCGGCTCGATCAACTCCAGTTTAAGTGATCCCATATCCAAAAACGCAATCTTTGCACGCCCCTCAGTTGACTTTCCCCTGAATTCCGTATGCGTAATTCCGAACTCATCCGACCAGAACCAGCCGCCGTTTTCGATACCAAAGAAATCGGCATACATTTGACTCGTCGCTTCAATATCATGGACGACCAATGCAATATGAGCGATGGCCGTTGTGCCCAACATACTTTTCGTCATGAAACATGTCTCCCTCGTTCCAGTTAAAACCTTTCGTTAATCACGATCTGCTCCACCGAAAAACGGTTCGTAGGGTACGCCGATTGTTCGGCATATCCCAACGCCAACATCAACACGGGGATATAGCGTTCAGGGATACCTAATTCTTCCCTGAGAGCATCCGCGCTGAACCCTCCCATGGGGCAAGTATCGAGCCCGTGCCCTTTGGCAGCCAACATGAGCTGCATAGCAGCAAAAGATGCATTTCGGATGGCCTCGTGTACACCAGCGGTTTCAACATTGGTGTAAAAATTGTTTATATCATTAACAATGCTGTTTCTTACATCTTCCGTCATGGAACCTGATCGAACCAATTCGTCGTATACTTCCTCCGCGTTTTTATTCGCTTCCGTATCACCCAGAACAATAATCACGGCTGAAGCATCCGCTACTTGTTGTTGATGATAAGCTGCAGGCAAAATACGGTTTTTGTTTTCCTGATTCTGAATCACGAGGAACTTCCAGTGCTGAAGATTCCATGCGGATGGGGCTGAGCCTGCAGCTTCCATGATGCTTTTCAGTGTAGCTGGAGGTATCTCGACACCCCGTTGATATTTCCTGACGCTCCCGCGTTCCTTCATCACCCGAATGACATTTTGTTCCAAAGCGTTAACCATAACCGTTACACCTCTTCTTTTCGTAATGATAATCGTTTCAAGCTACAGCTACAAAGGTTCATCAATGTACTTTCCGGAAGTGTTCCAACCCTAGTCGGTAAGCTTGCATAAGCAGCTCCTGACGATGCTCTGCCTTCCCGTTCAAGGTATCGTACAAGATTTGGACTGTGGAGTCTGGAATACCCGAGTAGTTGGCAATCCCTACATTCAGGTGCTGACTGATCATCTTGTCGTATTGCCTTTTCTCAAAATGCTCCGGTGGAGCTCCTGCAAGACCAAGCCATAAAATCTGTTGATGATGCAAATGATTCTCACCGTATGCAAAACCGTGATTCCAAACGCGATCAATATAGCCCTTGAGCATGGCTGGCATGCTGTACCACCATATCGGAAAAATGTAGGCGAGCGCGTTACACTTCCTCATCCGTTCCATTTCCGCTTCCACTTCGGAGGAGTAGATTTTACGGCTATCCGACCAATCCGGTTCGTCTGCTTCCCTTAAGATAGGGTTAAAACCGATTCGGTGTAAGTCCAGCATCTCCGGTTCATGGCCGGCATCCTTCATACCTTGTACTAAGCGCTCCGCAACGGCAAAAGTAAAAGAATCGGTTCTTGGATGGCTGACAACCGTTAAGATCCTCATCGTAGTGTGAACCTCCTTTCTTCCTAAAAATGTGTACATGGCAAGATCAGATTGTAACAAGCAGCATGCTCCCGTTACTGCCCTAATGATAATTTATAATTTTACCAGTGTAAAGTTGAATTTTACCATTAACAATTTATATTTTACATTTAACAAATTAAACTTGACTTCCTGCCATTTAGGCTTTATCATCGATGGGATCCTTAAAGGTTTCACAAGTAAAAGAGAATGGAGGTCTTCACCGTATGGGGGAGATTCGTAATGCCGAACGTACGCGTAACAATATTCTTGCTGCAGCGCGAAATGAATTTTTCGAGAAAGGATATACGGGGGCGCGATTGGAGGCCATTGCTTCAGGTGCGGGCGTGAAAAAGCAATTGCTTTATCATTACTTCAAAACCAAAGAGGATTTGTTCACGGCACTCATGGAGAATATCCCAATGAGTGAACCGGAGTGGGCTTCCCAAAATCCTTCCGACCCAATTTATATAGCAGAACACCGGTTTAAAATTAATGCCCAACTTAGAATGGATTTTTTGAGATTTGCCATTTGGGAAGCACTCGAGAAACAACCAGGACATCCCGAGCGCAAGAAAAGACGAGAAGAAGCCATTCAATCCTATGTGAACGATATAAAAGCCAAGCAGACTGCAGGTCTTATCCCACAAGATCTCGATCCCACGCTGCTGACCCTGGCGATCATGTCCTTGTCCACCTATCCTTTGATATTAGGCGATGTTACCAAAATGGTAACCGGGAGCGATCCAACCGATCCGCAGTTTCAAGAGAATTGGGCCAGTTTCCTTACCCAAATCAGCACGCGATTATTCAAATAGAGATCCTGCCAATCCGTTGCCACCAGAAACGCGATTCACCATCGGCAAAAAATACGGGCCGCTGCCAAACTCCACCAAACAAAAGAGGATGATCCATTTCGGAACATCCTCTTTTTTCGTTAAGCATATCCTCGCTATAAAAAAGAAGCATATCTTCGCCACGGTGGCAAAAATATGCTTCAATCTACATGCAACAGATACATTCTCTTTAAAACAGAAGCGGAGAGAGTGGGATTCGAACCCACGCACGCCTCACGACGCCTAACGCATTTCGAGTGCGTCCCCTTATGACCACTTGAGTATCTCTCCATATGGTATGCAGAAACATAATTTAATATAGCAAAACAATTACACAAATGCAAGTGGCAAATCCTTGCTCCCCCTTGATTTGCGCTTGCTGATCGGACAAACTAGAAAGAGTGTGCTGTCTGCATGGAAGGCATCATGAAACAGGAACCTAACAGAAACGAGGAAAATAGATGAAACGTGAGCGTTTGGATAAAGTGTTGGCCAATATGGGGTTTGGGACGCGCAAAGAAGTGAAGGCCCTTGTGAAGCAAAAAGTCGTCGTCGTGGACGGGACCATTGCGACGGACCCGGGCATGCACGTCATTCCCGAAGAACAGGTAATTGTCGTCGATGGCGAGGAGATCAACTACAAGCGCTGGGTATATGTGATGCTGAACAAACCGCCTGGCGTCGTCTCCGCGACAGAAGACAACTTGCACGAGACCGTCGTAGACTTGCTGCCGTATGAATGGGCAATCAAGGTGCATCCCGTGGGACGCCTGGACATCGATACCGAGGGATTGCTGCTTTTGACCAATGATGGACAGTTTTCGCATAGCTTGCTCTCTCCGAAGAAGAAAGTGGAGAAGGAATACTTCGCCCGCATCGAAGGCAGGGTAACCGAAGAACATGTCCGGGAATTTGCCAAAGGCGTGGAGCTGGACGATTTTACGACCACGCCTGCCAAGCTGGAGATTGTTTCGTCTGGAGAAATTTCCGAGATTCGCGTCACGATTATGGAAGGCAAGTTTCATCAGGTGAAACGCATGTTTGCCGCCTTCGGATTGCAGGTCATCTACCTGCAGCGTATCCGCATGGGTCCGATCCCACTCGATACCACCTTGGAGCTGGGCGAATACCGGGAACTGACCGAAGAAGAGCTGGAGTTGCTGCGCCAACACATCCAAAAATAAATCGAGTAGCGGGGGTGTCTAACCCCCGTCTTCTCACCCCACCGTACCACACCTTTTCGGCTTTGAGGTTCCAGAAAGAGAGAACGATGAGATGAAACATTTCCTAATTGCAATAAACTTGTTCATCACCATGAGTGTATTGACGGGGTTCTATTCGAAATCAACCGACACGTTGCAACAGTCATTGGAATCAAACCTTGTTCCCGTATCAGCCATGGAGCTTCCTTCAAAAACCATCATCGGATTTGGAGAAGCTACGCATGGCAACAAGGAATTTACCACGCTAAAATCAGATATTTTCAAGCATCTGGTGGAAAAGCAAGGATACCGCGTATTTGCCATAGAAGGCGATTTCGGCGGAGGACAAAAGGTCAATGAATACATTTTAGGAGGAAGCGGAACTGCACAGGAGGCTGCAAAAGCAATCGGCTTTACGATTTACAATACGCAAGAAATGGCAGACCTTCTAGCATGGATGCGCTCCTATAATGAGCATCGGGATGCAAATGATCAAATTCATTTTTATGGCTTTGACATGCAACGCTATGACCATAACAAAAACGGGCTCTTCTCCTATATAAAGAAGGTTGATCCGGCACTTGCCGCCGAATACGAGACTGCGCTTGCAAATCTGAATGATAAAACGGTGTACGATCAAAAGAAGGCAATTGTACAGGAGGGGCTCTCTCATATTCAAAGCTTGCTGGAGCGGATGAAAGAAAACAAATCCGTTTATACGGCAAAAAGCACGGAGAAAGAATTTGAGTTGGCCCTGGCTTTTGCAGAGGCAATCAAGCAAAACGCTACACTGCACGGAACGAATGTGAGCTATAACAATGTCCGCGATTCCTATATGGCGGAAAAAGTGCTATGGATTTTATCATTTGAAAAGAAGCATTACGGTCGCGAAAACATGTTCATAACCGGACATAATGGACACATTGAAAAAACCTCTACGACCGCAGGAACGACAACCTGCATGGGCGCCTACCTCGCCAAAACCTTGGGGGACCAATATTACGCCATAGGAAGTGAATTCTACGAAAGCTCCTTCCTAGCTAATGATGCCATCACCAACGAGCGCAAAGAGTTTACTGTAAAAAATAGTGGGAATGATCGACTCGCTATTCGATTTGCTCAGACCAACATGCAGGATGGCTTCCTGGACTTTGCAAAAACAGGACATGATGATCATTTCCTCGCCTATCTGAATAAAACCCAGCCCATCAGTGCGATTGGTGCCGTCTTTAGTGGATGGTATGGGAAAATGGAGAAGATGTATACGTTACAAATGGTTCCGGCAAAAGCTTTTGATGCCATGATTTTCGTACGAACCGCTACTCCTTCTGTCATGATAACGGACTAAACGAATGAACGAAGAGAATGCCCTTCCGCTGATGCAAAAAAGGCATTCTCTTTCCATTTTTATTCGTCTACAGAGCCAGCCCGCTTTTTGCGAAGACCGCGAAAAAAGTCCTTCAGCAATTGCCCGCATTCTTCGGCCAGCACACCCTCTACCACCGGAACCTGATGATTGAAGCGAGGTTCCTCCAGCAGATTCATCAACGTCCCGGCACATCCTGCTTTGGGATCGCCTGCCCCGTATACGACCTGCTCAATCCGGCTTTGCACAATCGCCCCGGCACACATCGGACACGGCTCCAGTGTGACGTACAAGGTGCAGCCGATCAGCCTCCAGCCGCCCAGCTTTGCACTGGCCTCCCGAATCGCGATCATTTCGGCATGGAGTGTCGGGTCCTTCTCCGTCTCCCTGAGGTTGTAGCCCCTGCCGACGATTTCCCCATCCCGAACGATCACCGCCCCGATCGGCACCTCACCGATTGCCGCCGCTTTTTTGGCTTCCTCTATCGCAGCGCGCATATAGATCTCATGCTGCTCATGCATCTCCATCATCACTTTTGACTGAAGACGCCTTCAAACACCAGTGACTCCAAGGGTTGGCGTGTCGATGGCTTCTCCCGCTCCTGCAAGGCTTCCGGCAACTCTTCCTTCTCTCCCTGATACCCAATGGCAATCACGATTTGCGGTTCGTATTCGGCTGGGATTCCCAATTCTTCACGCGCTTTTTGCGGGTCGAAACCACCCATAGCATGTGTTGCCAGACCTTGGCGCGTCGCCTCCAGTGCCAAATAGCCCCATGCAGCACCAGCATCAAACGCATGGGAACGAAGGGCGGTTCCACGCGAGCTGATGGTTTTGGACAAAAGCAGGACAAGTACAGGGGCTTTTTCGCACCAGATGCGATTGCCTTCTGCGATGAACGGATAAAAACGCGCCTTGTCTTCTTGCGTCTGAGCTACGATAAAGCGCCAAGGCTGTTCGTTGCTCCCGGACGGTGCCCAGCGCGCCGCTTCAAGCAGGTGGGACAATACTTCATCGGAGACAGGATCCGTCTTATACGAACGAGGAGACCAGCGATTTAAAAAAACAGGGTCAATATCATGGCCTGCTTGTCGGTTTTCTTTTACTTCAGGTGTCAAAACATTCCCTTTCATGTTGATTCATACCTCCCTGGATTTTTTACCAATCCCTACCGTCCTGTTCCCATTCACATACTCTTAGCGAGATTACATACATTAATGGTGTAAGGAAATGGGTACAAGTGAACAGAAATCCTCGTTTTGGAGGGATGCGAGTGGGTTTAACCTCGACCAACCACCTATTTGACTCTTTTCATAGCCCTACAAAAGGACGATTAGCCAAAGATGATGTATTTTCCTTGATCGAACAGACCATCGCTTCCCATACAGGACCTTTCGAAATCATCGTGGGAGCCGATTCCCAACTGAAAAGCCGCGGTACTTTTTTTGCGCTCGTCATCACCGTGATCCGGCCAGGACATGGCGGAACCTTTTTTTATCATAAGTTCCAGGAACGTCGTTACTCATCCTTGCAACAGCGCATCTTTCAAGAGGCCGTCTACGCTGTGGGATTGGCAACGGAAGTACGTCAATACCTTCGTGACCATCAGCTCGACACCCCGGTCCGGCTCCATTTTGACATTGGCACGAACGGACCTACTCGTAAGTTTATCCAGTCCCTTCTCAGCTTAGCAGCTTCGAACCATTTTCGCGCAGAGATAAAGCCCCATTCCTTCTGCGCCTCCACGATTGCCGACAAGTTTACCCGTTAACGAGATTTCTACAGCGGAGCGCTGCAACCAGCGTGACCGCTATTTTTCTGCCACTTTCCTCTATTCGTTGTCTCCTTTGTGATTTCCTACTTTTTATGCCTTCCCCAAGTGTCTGGCCTGGCTTTTTTGGCGGCAAACGGCCTGCCTGCATCAGGGGCAAGGAGAATTGGATACAGGAAAAAGCGCTCAAGGATTTGAGCGCCGCAGGATTCATCAGGCTCGGCAAAGGTCAGGTGCAGATCGTCTTTGGCACCCAGTCCGAGGTGTTTAAGAGTTGAATGATGAGATTGAAGGATGGCAGCAACCTATTTGGAGTGGGGCGAATCTTCCTGACGTTGTAGGGAGGTGCGCCTTTTTTATATTTTTTCGGTCTTTCCCGCCGCTTCCGCCTGCAGCTGCTTTTCAAATCGAAGGAGCCGCATCACAAAGTCATCGCATGCATCCTTGCTTTGCGGAGCCATCATCTTGATTTCATATCCGATCGTCTTCTTCCAAATCTCCAACTGGCGCAGGTTGGCATCGTATGGTTTCACGGAAAATCACCCCTTGTCTCCCTCTTCTGGTGCTTGCTGATTCAGCAATACGTACGCCCGAACAGATCTTGCAGCCCGCAGTGCAGCTTTTTCGCCAAGATCGGCAGATGGCCTGCCTTAAACTCGTATTCGCCCTTTTCATATTTCAGGTAGGAAGAAGCATGCTTGAACCCTAGCGATTCAGCCATCTCCTGTTGAGTCAACCCGCGCTCCAGCCTGCGTTGGATGATGTAAGCGAGATCGATTTCCTTCATTCGCTATGATCCTCCTATTAAAAATAGAAAATCCTGACATTTTCATCATATCGTTTCTGTTTTAACAAAGTCAATACAATGATTGTTATTTCGACAAAATCTGTTTTTTCCGTTTTGGAAAATTGTTAAAATGAACTTGCCATTATGGAAAGGTGGTACCAGCATGTCAGTGGTAGGCAAACGTATCAAATGGCTTCGCGAGCAAAAAAAATGGTCCCAGCTCGAATTGGCTGAGAAGCTGGGGATTCATAATACGGTCCTATCCCGCATTGAATCCGGTGAAAAAAAGGGAGTCGACCATCACCTCATCTCCCAGGTAGCCGATTTATTTGAGATTTCGACGGACTTCCTGCATGGCAGAACAGACACCCCCGCTCCCTTCTGGCAACAAGCCTCCGTTCGTGAGGAGCATGCTCCGTTTCTGAATCTGGAGGGGTTGAGTCTGGATGATTTGGAAGAAGTACGGACACATATTGAATATTTGAAATGGAAAGCCAGGAAATCCAAATAGGAAGAGGCTGACTCAAAAAGATCGTGATGAAAAACGAACTTTTGAGTCAGCCTCTTCTATTCATCTTCGCTCGATGGCGCAACATCATCCAACTCGATCCACGTTTGACACCAGCTTTCAATTTCCTTTAACGCCGGTCCCAAGGCAAGCCCTTTTTGCGTCAGCGAATATTCTACGCGAACTGGTGCTGAGTCTGTGTAAACCTCGCGATGCACCAGACCTTCTTTCTCCAGATCCTTCAATCGTTCCGAGAGCAGCCTCCCGCTGATCGGCAGAGCGGCTTCCAAGGCGCAAAATCGCTGCGGCCCCGACAGCAACTGGTAGATAATAAGCCCTGTCCAGCGTTTGCCGAGTAGCTGCATGCCTTTTTCGAACCTAGGACAGAGGGAAGACTGTTTCATACCTATCACCTCATTCTCCTTCCAGTATACCGCTGTTTTTGAAATCCATCAAAACGTATGAACGGGGTTGTCGCCAAATGCCGAACCGTGTTCCCTCTTTTTGGGAATAAACAATAGGTTGACATCATATATTATTATTGTATACTAACTAATGAAAAGTAATCAACTTACGTTATAAATTTACTGGAGGGTACACACATGAATCAACGTTTTGAATGGAGCTTACTCTTGATACGCGTCGTGGCAGGGATCACTTTTCTGGTCCACGGTATCGTCAAATTTCAAATGGGCTTGGACAACGTCGCCGGTTTCTTTGGCAGCCTGAGTCTTCCTGCTTTTCTCGCTTATCTCGTAACCTTTTTGGAGACAATTGGCGGACTTGCGCTCATCCTCGGTTTTGGTACGCGCATCTTCTCCGCATTGCTGGGAATCGTGATGGTCGGAGCGATTTTTACGGCCAAGCTGGCGGGCGGCTTTTTGGGAGATGGCTCGGGTGCCGGTTACGAGTTGGATCTGGCACTGCTGTCTATGCTGCTTGCTCTGGTCATTAGCGGAAGCTCGCGTTATAGCGTAGATTCAATGTTCTCGAATCATAAATCATCTTGACCGATACTTTAGTAAT
>DASQMM010000370.1:0-4789 GCA_035645495.1 Brevibacillus sp.
GGGTAGGCGTATCGATCCCTTTGCCAAACAGTTGACCGGAGCCGATCGCAATCAGAGATTGCTTCAATTGAAAACCGCGGCCCATAGGCTCCAAGTCGGGATTGAGCCAGAAAACGACTCGGTCCCACTGATACGGTTTGATAATTTTGAAGAACAGTTCCCGCTTGTATTCATACAGCAAGGTCATTCCCGCAAACAGGCCCCCGACCATCCCCCCTACATACAGCACGTGGAGCAGGCGAATCCCTCCGACGATCAGCATCGTCGCGAGCATCCCGGTATAGACCAGGGCCGTTCCGAGATCCGGCTGAATGAGAATCAGGAACAACGGCACAGCTACCAGCAAGGCGATCGGAATCAGCTTATAAAAATATCGGTACCGATGGGGATCTTCCGCCCGTTTCGCCATATACCTGGCGACCACCAGGATCGTAAACAGCTTCATCGGCTCTGAGGGTTGAAATAAGACTGGCCCCAGGTTGTACCAGCTATGTGTGTTATTGATCGCAGGAGCTTTCAAAACCCCGAGCAATAATATGATTCCAAGCCCGTACAGAACGTAGGAGAGATTGGAATAGATCCGGTAGTCAAAAAGAAGGCTACCTCCCAAGACAATAAAGCCGATCACATACCACAAAACCTGCTGATTCGCCTTTTCAACCCCTGCGGCAGAACCGGCAATTCCTACATAACTAAAAGCGCCAAGAGCGACCATTATGATCACAATCGACCAGTCGATGTTTTTTAAATGTCGTCTTTCCAGGTCCATTTCTTTCCTCCTAGACCAAATGGCTACAACCGTCCCATGGAAAAAATCCTTGAAAAATAGAACGGAGCCCTGTATTTCGGCAGGAAAGAAATAGGAAAGAACAGGAATGCTCCTGTTCCGTTCTACCCTATTTCAGTCCAAAGAACTTGCGCATTTTTTGAAACACGCCTTTTTTTTCATCCAAAGGCTGCAGCGGTACCGCTTCTCCCAATAATCTGCGGGCGATATTGCGGTACGCGATCGAAGCCCGTGATTCGTGATTCATCACGGCGGGCTCGCCCTGATTCGCCGATTTGATAACATGATCATCATCGGGTACAACGCCAACCAAGTCAATGGCTAACAAATCCAGAATATCTTCTACATCCAGCATTTCACCATTTTTGACCATATGGGGACGCACCCGGTTGATAACCAGTTTCGGCATGCCAACCTTTTCTCTCTCCAATAAACCAATAATGCGATCTGCATCTCGGACCGCAGCTTTTTCTGGTGTCGTGACAACGATGGCTTGGTCTGCCCCTGCCACGGCATTGCGGAAGCCTTGCTCAATGCCAGCAGGGCAATCGATAACGACGTAGTCAAACTCGCGCTTCAACTGCGTAATGATTTCTTCCATTTGTTCAGGTGTAATCGCATTTTTATCTTTGGTCTGCGCCGCAGGCAAAAGGCTCAAGTTTTCAAAACGCTTATCTTTGATCAAAGCCTGTTGCAAGCGACAGGCGCCTTCTGCGACATCCACCAGGTCGTAGATGATCCGGTTTTCCAACCCCATTACCACGTCGAGGTTGCGAAGTCCAATATCTGTATCGACCATACATACTTTTTGTCCCATCAAGGCAAGCGCTGTGCCCAAATTGGCGGAAGTGGTTGTCTTTCCCACGCCGCCTTTCCCTGAAGTTACGACAATTCCGATCCCCACATCCGTTCCCCCTATTCCCTCAACCCTCATGCTTTTGTCTCTCCCAGCTCAGGGCGAATCCGCGACAGATAGTTCATCTTGGCGACAAGCATCGTCTCATTTTCCAAGTACGCAAATTCGGTCCCGCCGGAATTCTGGGTCCATTCCTCTCCCGGTTTGCTAACCACCTCAGCGATTCGCAATTGGGTAGGATTCATCACGGCAGCCGCAATGATGGCTTCGGTATCTCCCGAAATACCTGCATGGGCATAGCCGCGCAAATGACCTAAAACGTAAATGTTCCCGGTGCTGCGAATCGTACCACCCGGATTTACATCTCCCAGAAGGAGAATGTCTCCGTCCGATTCCAGCACCTGTCCAGAACGAACCGTATGCACCTGTACATGAAACTGTGACTTTAGACGCTCGGCGAAAGCCTCTTCCTTGGTAATCACATCGGCTTCGACCAGGTGAATCACCAGATTCCCCTTTTGCCGGATAATCTTTGTCAATTCCTCTTGCTGCTCCGGTGTGCAGTATCGCTTGCCTAGCTTGATCGATACCCGTATCAACGGACCAGATAAAATTTGTTGGTGGCTATGCTCTATTTTTTCACGCAAATCGGCCAACAGTTCATCGAAGGAACAAGTATCGTCCATAAAGAAGACAAGACCTTCTTTTGTTCCCTTGATGGTGACCTTGCTCTTCACAGTCGTCACCGGTTTCACCTCGACCGATACCATTCGCCATCCGGCAATCACTTTCCTGCTCTGCTGAAAAATTTGCCGAAACTGCTCGATTCGCGTCTATTTGGCTGACTGAGTAGGAGTCTGTACAGGGGGAGCAGTAAGGACTCCAGGGTTCAACTCGTTATACGCTTCAAGCAGGCGGCGGGATACAGGTCCTGTCGCAGCGGAACTGGATGTACCGTCACGCAAGCTATTAGGAGCGACGACCACGAAAACTAACTGCGGATTTTCATAAGGTGCAAAACCAACGAGCAACGCATTCTCTGCCTTACGCCCTGTCTGCGCCGTACCCGTTTTGGCAGCCACAGTAAATGGCAGACCGGCAAAATCCCGTACAGCGGTACCGCCTGACTGTGTCACCATCCGCATCCCTTCTCTTACGACCTGGAGGTGCTTCGGATCGATCGTGACTCTATTCAAAACCTCTGGTTCGATGACACTCAGCGTTTGTCCAGGCTCTTTCGGGTCGGTCGTTCCGCGGCGGATTTCCTTGACCAGATGTGGACGAATCCGATAGCCGCCATTGGCGATCGTGGAAACGTACTGTCCGATCTGCATCGGAGTGAACAGATCGTATTGGCCAATAAACGCATCTGCCAGGTTCCCGTAATTCAGATACGGATTCTCCCATCCTTTGCTCTCGCCTGGCAAATCGACACCCGTTTTTACACCCAGGCCAAACTGGGCATTGTAATAGTCCAGAATGCGGAACTGGTTCTGCCAAGGACTCGATTTTTTCAGCAGGCGATCAGCCATGATATACATGTAGGTATTGTTGGAAACCTGCAACGCGCGGCGGGCATTTACAGGACCATGTCCACCCGCCCTCCAGTTGCGTTTGTAGGCCGTACCTACATAATAGCCACCCGAATCATAGATCGTCTCTGATGGATTTGTCAGGCCTTCTTGCAACGAAATCATGACCGAAAGCGGTTTGTACGTGGATGCAGGTGGATATGGAGTATAAATGAAATCATTCAACTCATTGGGCAAAATCAAGGAACTGTAATTCTCGTTGAACTTTTTACGATCGTAATACAGATTGAGATCGTAATCCGGGTAGCTGGCCATCGCCAAGATCTCACCCGTGTTCGGGTTCATCACCAGCACATGCGTCTTGTTGTATTCCTTTGGTGTAGAGGGGAGCTTTTTATACTTCTCGACCTCTTCTTTCAAGATCGCCTCTACCCTACTTTGGAAACGCCAATCCAGTGCCAGCACGAGATCATTTCCGGGCTGTGCAGGCTGGCGAAGCATCTTCTCCACCGTCTCGGAATTCTTGTTGACGTGCACATCCATAATTCCGTCCTTGCCTCGGAGATAGCGTTCATAATATGCTTCCAGCCCCGTGATGCCGACGCGGTCGATGGCATTGTACCCTTGTGCCATATACTCTTTCAGGCTTTGCGGCGGGATGGCATTGATGTAGCCGAGAATATGGGTGGCAAATCCCGTTCCGTCCGGATCCGGCATAATCTGCCGAACCGCCTCCAGCTCTACGCTGATCCCCGGCAGCTCGGTACGTCGTTCTTCGATTTGAAACATTTCCTCCTGGGTGATGTTCACCTTGACCCGTCTGGGAATATAGCTTGCCAATTGGGGAGAACGCATCTCCTGCAGCAAGGACAGCTTATGCCATTGGTGGAGACGCTGCTCATCGGTCAACGGCAGGGTAATGTCCAGATCAAAAAGTGATGCCAGGCGCAGCAGGTCCATATCCGATTTTGTGGACAACTGCTCAGGTGTAGGAAGCTGCCGTAGCTGAGCCTGTACTTCTTTAATCAAATCTTCGCGATCCTCTTTATCAAGAGTCAATTTCATCGGTAGACTCGCTTTAAAGGCTTGCTTGAAAATTTCCCAGTCATTCACATCATCATAGGTAATATCGCTGCCATTGGCCTCGGAATAAGCATTGAGCTTTTTCACTACATCAGCGCGCTCTTTTTCCGTAAATGGAGAACGAACGCGCAGCCCGGCATACATCGCCGTCTTAACCAAATCGAAATCCTTCATGCCTGCCACCTGGTTTACGTCTGGAAGACGCGTCAGCATGGGGATGATTTTCTCTTTCAGTGCGTTGGTCTCTTCCCGTTTAAAGCCGACGGGCAGCGTAGAACGCAGTTCAATCGTCTTTTTCAACAGTTCCTTGTCCGTTCCAATCTTGCTGTCGTCGGGCACCAAGATCTGCGCCAGACGATCTGCCACCTTCTCCTCGTCGATATCCTGTCCCTGCTCCTCAACGTACTGTACTGTGTAGACAGGCTTGTTCGAGACGAGCACAACCCCGTTCTTGTCGAGAATTTTCCCGCGCGGGGCCGGAATCGGCAGTTCGCGAATACTGAACTTTTCCAATTCATGGCGATACTGTTC
>DASQMM010000371.1:0-3477 GCA_035645495.1 Brevibacillus sp.
TACACGCCGTCCGCGAAGCCAGAAGGAGAAGTGCCTGCAGCACAAAAAGTTCATACGCCAGATGTAAAAACGATCGATCAATTGACCCAGGCGTTGAACGTCGAAGCGAAGAAGATTATCAAAAGTCTGATCTACCGAGTGGATGACCAACTTGTAATGGTCCTGGTTCGAGGAGATCACGAATTGAATGAAGTGAAACTGAAAAACCTCTACGATGCCACACAAGTAGGCATGGCGTCTGAAGCCGAGCTGCGTGAGTTGACAGGGGCTCCGGCAGGTTTTGTCGGTCCTGTCGGTCTCGATGCCAAGAAAGTGGAGATCATTGCGGATCAATTCGTGCAGGATGTGTACGATGGAATCGTCGGGGCCAATGAGACCGACTACCACCTCATCCATGTCGTTCCTGGCCGCGACTTTGCGGTGTCCCGATTTGCCGATTTGCGCAATATTACCGAAGGGGACAAATGCCCGCGCACAGGGGGAGCGATCAAGTTCGCACGTGGGGTAGAGGTAGGCCACGTATTCAAATTGGGTACCAAGTACTCCCAGGCTATGGGAGCTACCTTCCTCGATGAAAACGGTAGAAGCCAGCCGATGATTATGGGTTGCTACGGAATTGGCGTATCCCGGACGATCGCGGCTGTCATCGAGCAAAACAACGATGATGATGGCATTATTTGGCCAGTGGCTGTTGCGCCTTTCCATGTGCATGTCATCCCGGTCAATGTAAAAGTGGAGGAGCAGCGCCAGGTAAGTGAAAAGATCACGGAACAATTGCAACGTGCGGGGATCGAAGTGCTGTTCGACGATCGCCCTGAACGGGCTGGCGTGAAGTTCAAAGATGCCGATCTGATCGGACTGCCTTTGCGTATTACCGTCTCTGATAAAGCGGCACAAGAA
This sequence comes from Brevibacillus sp., assembly GCA_035645495.1. Lineage (GTDB taxonomy): Bacteria > Bacillota > Bacilli > Brevibacillales > Brevibacillaceae > Brevibacillus. The sequence goes on from DASQMM010000371.1 coordinate 901, forward strand.
GGAATCGTTGAAGTCCGTGTTCGCAAAAACGGGGATACCCATGTAGTCAAGCTGGACGAGCTGATACCGACAGTAAAAGCTCTGCTGGCAAGTATTGACCACACAGGGCAAGAACTGTTTGGCGAATAAATAACGTGCAGGAAATAAGAAGTTTTTTGTCGAAATATACGGGGTACTTCCCTGATGCCAAGGGAGTACCTCTTTTTCTTGTTAAAGGGAAGGTGGGAGTATCGTGGATCGTTCACAAGAGCAAAAACAACGCTTCTCCCTTTTGGTCAAACAGATGGGTATTCCAGACGAATGGGTGGAGCGTTTTTTCCTTGACGGCCAAATTGATAAACTGGAGCTTTTCAAGCAAAACAAAAAATGGGTGTTTCATTTTACATTGCCATCCCTCCTGCCAGCTCAGGTGTTCCAGGCATTCATGCAGCGCTTGACGAGAAGCTTCTCTCATCTGGCCGACGTCGATGCGACTTTCCGCTACCGTCAAACACCCCCGCTGGATATGGTGATAGAGGAATACTGGGGTATTTTGCTGACGCGGCTGGAACCAAGCCTGAATTCCTTGGCAGTTACGATGCGCAATGCGAGAAAACAAGTGGAACTGCAAGAAGTGAAGGTGTATCTGCCGACTGAAATGACCGTCGAGATGGTCAAACGAAAGAAGGCGGACAGCGAACTGATCGCTGCCTTCGAACAGACGACAGGCTGCTTGCCGCGTTTCTCCTTTCATGCCGAGGAGAGCGATGAGGCTTACAAGGCGTTTGCCGAACAAAGAGATGAGGAAGAACGGGCATTGGTAGAAGTCGTCATGACGGCTGTCCAGCAGGATCGGGAGAGCAAGAACGGCGACAAAGCTGAAGCGATTACTTCGATGATGATCGGATATGAAATTAAGGACGCTCCGATCCCGATCCAAGAGATTCAGGAAGAAGAGCGGCGCGTAACGATTCAAGGAGCCGTGTTCAACGTCGAATTGAAGGAACTGCGCAGCGGACGTCATTTGCTGACCTTCTGTGTGACGGATTATACAGATTCACTGACAGTAAAAATCTTTTCACGTGATAAAGAAGATGTAAAAATGCTTGAAGTACTGAAAGATGGCATGTGGGTAAAAGTGCGGGGAAGCGTGCAGCACGACACGTTCATCCGGGAACTTGTCATGAATGCCAATGACTTGAATCAGATTGAGCAGGTCATTCGCAAAGACAAGGCGGAGCAGAAGCGCGTCGAGCTTCACTGTCATACGCCGATGAGCGCGATGGATGCGGTCGCTTCCGTCAAATCGCTGGTCTCTACCGCCGCGAAATGGGGACATCCCGCAATCGCGATCACGGACCACGGAGTCGTACAGGCTTTTCCGGAAGCCTATTCCGTAGCCAAGAAAAACAACATAAAATGTATTTTGGGCATGGAAGCCTATGTGGTGGAGGATGGCATTGACATCGTCTACAATCTTACCCAAGAAAGCAACCGTCTGATCGACGAACATACTGAATATGTCGTTTTCGATACGGAAACAACGGGATTAAATGCAGCTGAACATACCATTATCGAGATTGCGGCCGTCAAAATGAAGGGGTCCGAAATCGTAGACCAATGGACCGAATTGATAGATCCAAAGCTGGAAATCGGGCCGAAGACGACAGAAATTACGGGAATTACCAACGAGATGCTGCGAGGAAAAGAGACCTTGGACGTCGTCCTGCGCAAATTCAAGGATTTTACCGGGGATGCAATCCTGGTCGCGCATAATGCCGAGTTTGACAAGGCTTTTATCAATGCCTGCGCCAAACGCATCGGCATGGAGCCGTGGAATAACCCGTTCCTTGATACCCTTCCGCTGGCTCGTATGATGTACAAGGGAATGCGCAATTACCGTCTGGGTACGCTTGCGAAAAAGTTTAATGTCGAGCTTGTCAATGCCCACCGCGCCTTGGACGATACGATCGCCTTGGCTCATGTTTTCCAGCAGATGCTCAAAGATATTCGCGAAGCATCAATCCAGTCGCTGGCCGAATTGAACGAAAAGAGTAACGAGGAGGCCGATTACAAAAGCAGCCGTCCTTTCCATGCGACCATTCTGGTGCGCAACAATGAGGGCTTGAAAAACCTCTACAAGCTAGTCAGTCGTTCGCACGTCGAGACGTTCTACCGTTGGCCGCGAATTCAACGCAGCCAGTTGAACAAACACCGGGAAGGGTTGTTGATCGGTACTGCCTGCAAAGAGGGTGAGCTGATGCAGGCTATTCTACGCGGGAAGTCTCCGGAAGAGCTCAAAGAGGTCGCCTCCTATTACGATTTTCTGGAGCTGCAGCCTGTTTCCCAATACTCGCCTCTGTTGCGCAATGAGGAGATCCCTTCTCTGGAGACGATGAAAGGCTATCATCGCATGATTGTGGATCTCGGGAAGGAATTGGACAAACCAGTGGTCGCAACAGGAGATGTCCATTTTCTCAACCCGGAGGATCACATCTTCCGCGACGTTTTCCTGCTTTCCAAGGGTGATCCGACAGCAGGCAACCAGCCGCCTCTCTTCCTGCACACGACAGACGAGATGCTGGAAGCCTTCTCTTT
>DASQMM010000372.1:0-2201 GCA_035645495.1 Brevibacillus sp.
CTCAAAATCAAGGAAAATACAGAAGAAGAAAGCTACGACGAATATTTGGACCAGTATCGCCTGAAAGCGATCATCAAAAAATACTCCGACTTTATCCGCTATCCGATCAAAATGGACGTCAGCGGACAGCGCCTGAAGGAAGGCAGCGACAGCGAGTACGAAGAGTACAGGGAAGAACAGCGAATCAACAGCATGGTCCCGATCTGGCGCAAGAACAAAAACGAGCTGACCGACGAGGATTACGAGCAGTTCTACAATGAAAAGCGCTACGGTTTTGACAAGCCGCTCAAGCATATCCATATCAGCGCGGATGGCGCCGTCATCTACCAGGCCATCCTCTACATCCCGGAGAGCATTCCGTTTGACTACTATTCCAAGGAGTACGAAAAAGGCCTGGAGCTGTATGCCAATGGCGTGCTGATCATGAACAAATGTGCCGATCTGCTCCCCGACTATTTCAGTTTCGTCAAAGGAATGGTCGATTCGGAGAGCCTGTCTTTGAACATCTCCCGCGAAATGCTGCAGCATGACCGTCAATTGAAGCTGATCGCCAAAAATATCAACAGCAAGATCAAGGGCCAATTGCAAACCATGCTCAAAAACGAGCGGGAGAAGTATGAGCAATTCTTCAAAGCTTTTGGCAGACAGTTGAAATTCGGCCTCTACAACGATTTCGGGATGCACAAGGACACACTGCAGGATCTCATCCTGTTCACGTCCTCTAAAGAGAAGAAGCTCGTCTCGCTCGATGAATACGTCTCGCGGATGCCCGAAGATCAAAAATACATCTACTACGCGACCGGCGAATCTGTCGAACGCATCGAAAAGCTTCCTCAGACCGAACTGGTGGCGGATAAAGGCTATGAAATCCTGTATCTCACCGAAGATATTGACGAGTTTGCAATCAAGATGCTCCAAACCTATAAAGAAAAAGAATTCCGCTCTGTATCCAGCTCTGATCTGGGCATCGAAACCGATGATACAGACAAGGAAGCCAATGAGAACAGCGAAAACCAGGAGCTGTTCGACTATATGACCAGCCAGCTGTCCGGAAAGGTAACCAAGGTGCGCGCCTCCAAGCGATTGAAAACCCACCCGGTCTGCCTGACCAGCGACGGCGAAATCTCCCTGGAGATGGAAAAAATCCTCAACGCCATGCCGAACAATCCACAAGTAAAAGCAGACAAGGTGCTGGAAATCAATGTGCACCATGAGGTTTTCCAATCCCTGAAGGACGCCTATACCAACGACAAGGAAAAGCTGGCCCTGTATACGTCCCTGCTGTACAACCAGGCGCTGCTGATCGAAGGATTGCCGATCCAGGACCCGGTCGAATTTACGAATGAAATCTGCAAGATCATGGTGTAAGTCAGAATGCGGCAGAAATGCCGTATTCTTTTTTTTATTGATCGGAAGTGTGCGGCTTTTCATCTTTGTCAGAAAAAGATGTCATTGCTTGAAGGAATCTGTCGCTCTATCGAGAAAGGCTTATGGTAGGTAAGAAATTTTTGGTAGAAAGAGTCGAAAAGAGAGGAACGAGTCCATGCGTTACCATACCCCTACTATCTTGGTTGTTGCTTTTTTCTTGGTTTGGCTGCTGCCGCTTCCGATCTCTCATGCAGCCACCCACGTCGAGGTGGCCGTTGATCAATTGAATATTCGCAGTGCCCCCGATACAACCACACAGATCGTCGCAACGCTCAACAAAGCAACACGTCTGCCCATCGTCACACAGAAAAACGGCTGGTCACAAGTGAAGCTCGCCAACGGCACGACTGGCTGGGTCAACAACAAATATGTCAAGATGATCGATATACCGCGTACGATCTATCTGAAAAGCACGGTAGATCTCCTGAATGTACGGGCTGAACCGAATGCTACTTCGCAAATCTTGCAAACCATCACGCCAAATGGCACCTACCTGCAAGTAAAAAAACAAGGGAATTGGGTTCAGATCAAGCTTTCCAACGAAGTCAGCGGCTGGGTCAATTCACGTTATATGACTGAAACGACAGCGCCTGCTCCGGCTACCGCGCCTGTCCCAACACCGTCCCTGCCAGCACCGACTCCAGCGCCTGTCCCAACACCGTCTCTGCCGGCACCGACTCCAACTCCTGTTCCAACTCCGTCTCTGCCAGCACCAACTCCAGCTCCTTTCCCGATTGATGGGCAGGCCGCAGGTACGCTCACCTTACAGGAAG